>NZ_MUGR01000035.1:0-114491 GCF_002217195.1 Flavobacterium aquidurense
TCTTCAACTGTAACCGTTGCTGTTTTTGAATCTGAATTTCCGTTGACATCCGTAACTGTAAGTGTTACCGTATTTGCTCCAATATTAGTACAATCAAAATCTTTTTTATCTAAAGTTATTGTCGCAATAGTGCAATTATCAGTTGAACCATTATCGATTTCTGCCTCAGTTATAACAGCATTTCCTGAAGCATCAAGCTGAATTGTGATATTCTGCGTAACCATTATTGGTTTTACTTTGTCTTCAACTGTAACTGTTGCGGTTTTTGAATCTGAATTTCCGTTGACATCCGTAACAGTTAGCGTTACGATATTATCTCCAACATTGGTACAATCAAAATCTTTCTTATCTAAAGTTATTTCGTCAATACCGCAATTATCTGTTGAGCCATCATTGATTTCTGCTGCAGTTATCGTTGCTTTTCCTGAAGCATCAAGCTGAATTGTGATATTCTGCGTAACTACTATTGGTTTTACTTTATCTTCAACTGTGACTGTTGCCGCTTTTGAATCTGAATTTCCGTTGACATCCGTAACAGTAAGCGTTACGGTATTGTCTCCAATATTCGAACAATCAAAATCTTTCTTATCTAAAGTCATTGTCGTAATACCACAAATATCAGTTGAACCATTATCTATTTCTGCCTCAGTTATAATAGCATTTCCTGAAGCATCAAGCTGAATTGTGATATTCTGCGTAATTACTATTGGTTTTACTTTATCTTCAACTGTGACTGTTGCGGTTTTTGAATCTGAATTTCCGTTGACATCCGTAACAGTTAGCGTTACGATATTATCTCCAACATTGGCACAATCAAAAGTAGTTTTATCTAAAGTCATTGTCGTAATACCACAAATATCAGTTGAGCCATCATTGATTTCTGCTGCAGTTATCGTTGCTTTTCCTAAAGCATCCAATTGAACCGTAATGTTCTGCGTATTAACTGTTGGTTTTACTTTGTCTTCAACTGTAACTGTTGCGGTTTTTGAATCTGAATTTCCGTTGACATCCGTAACTGTAAGTGTTACGGTGTTATCTCCAATATTAGTACAATCAAAATCTTTCTTATCTAAAGTTATTTCGTCAATACCGCAATTGTCTGTTGAGCCATCATTGATTTCTGCCTCGGTTATTGTTGCTTTTCCTACAGCATCCAATTGAACGGTAATATTCTTTGTTTTTACAACTGGAAGTTCTGAATCTTTAACCGTAACGTTAAAAGAACAGGTGTGTACAATATTGTTTTTATCTGTTATTTCAAATGTATTTGTAGTAGTACCCACAGGAAATAAACTACCATTTGGCAATCCTGAAATTTGCTTTATTTTCAAACCTTTCCCTGTCCATTTTAATGAATTGGCTATTATTTTAGCTCCATCAGTAGAAGAATCCCAACCATCAAGGTCAACAGTAGTTGAAGCAGGATAAAAATTTAAACTAACACGTTTTGCATTATTCAAACCAACATTTTCCTTTGCTATTACTAGCATGTCATTATTATTATATCTAGACACTACATGAGATCCGGGAGTGATATTTGTAGAACCAGAACGATAACCGCCAGTAAAAGTGGCTACATCTTTCATTATGGGGTGATTTGGGATGTCGATTGTTCCTAAACTTAATACTCCACTTAAATTAATATCAGTAGGAACTAATACTCTATATGCATTAGTATTATATAATCCTGTAATAGGCTGGCTACTATTCTCAAAAAGAGCATCTACAATACCGCCCCCACTATCGATATATTGAGCTAGTACATCGCCTAAACCTGGCCTGCCTATCTCGCCATAAGCAGTGCAAACAAGTATTGCATCATACTTTTGTAAAACCACTAAGTCTGGTATAAAAGAGGACAAACTGATAACATCTACATTATCAAATTCATGAGTATTTTCAAGTTTCTGTTTTATATCAAGCGCACTATAAAAAGAATATGAATTAAGAATAAGAACATTTGATGCATGATTGTTCTTAAAATAATAATTAACAACAGCACCACATTTGCCCGGGCCATTATTATTTACAACAATATCTGCAGGACAATTTAAAGGAATTGTTACTATTGCTGTTTTTGAACTTGTATTACCATTCACATCTGTAACTGTCAATGTAACGATATTATCTCCTATATCATTAAAATTAAAGCTGTTTTTACTAAGTACTTTTGTAGCTATACCACAATTATCTGTAGAACCATTATCGATGTCATCTGCTGTTATAGTTACTTTTCCGGTATTGTCAAGCTGAACAGTTTTATTTTGTGTTTGTACT
The DNA here is from genome assembly GCF_002217195.1 of Flavobacterium aquidurense. Classification (NCBI taxonomy): domain Bacteria; kingdom Pseudomonadati; phylum Bacteroidota; class Flavobacteriia; order Flavobacteriales; family Flavobacteriaceae; genus Flavobacterium; species Flavobacterium aquidurense. The sequence continues at coordinate 2,278 of NZ_MUGR01000035.1, forward strand.
ACCGGAGCTTCTGTATCTTTGACCGTTACAATAAATGTTGTGGTAAATGTATTAGAATCTTCATCCGTTACAGTTACGGTAATTGTTGAAGTACCTGTTTGATTGGCTAAACCTGTAAAACCAAGAGAACGCGTAGCTCCTGTACCCGATAATATTAAGTTTGCATTTGGAATTAAAGCCTGATTTGATGAAGACGCAGATACTAAAAGATCAGCTGGTAATGTTTCTTGATCGTCAATCCTAAATTGCACAGAACCTGATTCTCCGCTACAAGCAATTGCTACAGGATCAATTAGTGTAACAAAAGGTATTTGAGAAAGTTTACTTATCATTCTGTACAATAAATTCAGTATTTGAGGTTTAGGAATCCAACTGCCACTTGCAAAAACTCCAGTGGTCAATCCCGAAAAACGAACCAATCCCGACCCTGTTTTTTTTTCAGCTAATATTATTTCTCCTGTGGGAGAAACTAGAATTTTTTCTAATCCCGGGCCTGAAAAAAAATTATGCGCAAAGGAGGTTCCTGTATATTGATTAGGGATAATAGGTAAATATGGTGATAAAGCAAAAAAAGAACTGGACGTGTCAAATGGTAATCCAGACGTAAAAACCCCTCTTGTACTGGTAACTCCAAAACCTACATTGTAAGGTGATAAAGCTTCGTTTGTTGCTGTATTTATAAGTAAGGTACCACCTGCGTTGACCCAGTTTTCGATTAATGCAGTATTTGCAGCAAGGAAAGTTAGCATTTTACTTGTACTATTATCACTACCCTCTATCCAGATAAACCTTCTGTTAGAATCAAAAAGTGCCGCAGCATTTACGGTATTATAATTATATTGCGTCCAGTCAGTTCCGTAAACTGAATTCATCGCATCAATATTTCCAGTCAAACCAAATGAATACCAAGGTTGTGTAACATCACTTAAATAGCCGGCAGTAGTTTGGCTTTGAAGTTTAAATACACTAAATAATAGTAAGAAGAAGCAAAGTAGTTTTTTTTTCATGTATTGAATCAGAAATTAATAGTCGTAGTATTAAAGTATAAATCAGAAACTACATTCATTTACAAATGAAGCGGACAATAGATACTTATGGAGCTGTTGACAAATGTAATTCACACATTATACTTTTAACAGCATCAAAGGGGGACAAATAAGGGACATTTTTATTTAAAAAACCATTAAAACCAATGCTTTACAAATTAAGTTGTAAAAACTAATAGATTTTTTTTACTATTTTTACGCACCAGATTTAATAACAACCTACAAAAACGTAATGCTTTTTAGAAAATCATATTGTGTTCTTTTATTGCTTTTTATTTTACAAGTAAAATCACAGAACCCCCCAATCAAAATTCCTTGTCTGGAAAATAAGATTGCCAACATTGAGGCAGTCTTACTTCAAGAAAAGTCTTTTGATACTGATACTATCTCGTTAAAAAAGCATCTTGAACTTTTAGGCAAATCACAAACATATAAGTCTGTTTATGACGGTTTACTGGCTAACGGATACAGTGATTTTTATAATACCGCCAATTCAAAAAGTAAGTTTTATTATTCACAGTCCATTAAAAGCGCTGCTGTACAAAAAGATGTGTCTCTTGAGATCTGGGCAGAACTTAACTATATTAGTTATCTCTATCTCTACAGGGATTATATAAATATGACGCCTAAGTTGTTGCAGGTAATTGATAAAATAAAAAAAACACCTGCCAATGAAATCATTCTTCCGGGAGAATCTTTCAAGAAAATTGGCTGGATGCTCCAAACCCTCGAAGACTATCCTGAATCCTTATATTACCTAAATCTTGCCAAAAAACATACTGCAAAAAATACTGCCGGATATGCCTCGCTGATAGATAATATTGGCATGAACTATTTTCGTTTGGGAAATGATCAGGAAGCCGAATCTTATTTTAATCAGGCAGGGGTTTTGGCAAAGCAAATTCAGGATGAGCTACAATATGCAAAAGCTTTAGGTAATCTGGCGCTTGTAAAACAAAAGAAAGGCGATTTGCTACCAGCGATTTCTTTACTAAAAAAAGATATCGAAATTTCTGAAGAGCATAAAAGCAATCAAAATACGATGTATGCCTCTATTCTCCTGGCTGAATTGTATGTAGAAAATAAAGAGCTTAACCAAGCAGAAAAAGTACTAAAAAAAGCAGCTGAAATTGCCAATTCAAAATCCTATTTTAAAAAAGCAGAACTTCAGATCATCAAACTAAAATTGGCTATTTTAGACCAGCAAAAAAGAAGTGATAATGAATTAGTGCTGAGACGAAGAATGGTTGTTCTGGAAGATTCCCTAAAAAACAAAGACGGCGATCTTGCTATAAGAAATGCCAACTGGATAATTCAGAAAACGAAATTTCAGCAAAACATCAACAAAACAACCAATCAGGTGAAGCATGAAACTGCGATAAAAAAGAGCTATGCTATCGTGATTGTTTTGGCTTTTATGTCGGCATTATTTATATTCTTCAGCTTAAAAAAACAGTTAAGAAACAGGCAACGACAATACAATCAAAAAGTTAATTTGCTAAAATTAGAGAAAATAAAGATCGAACAAAAGCTTCATGAAACTAATGAAAATTTTAATGCTCAGGTTGATTATCTGAAAGACAAAAACATTCAGATCAAAAAACTGAAAGTTGAAATCGAACAGATTAAAAAATCATCTTCTCACTATCTTGAAAAAGAAAAGGGACAACTCAATACGCTTCTTGAATCGCATTTAATGACGGAGAATAACTGGAATACTTTTAAGAGGGAATTTCAGAAGGAATATCCTGAATTTTCCCGATTATTACAACAGGATTTTCCTGAAATTACTGATGCTAACAAAAGGATATTGTTATTGCAAAAGCTCAATTTCAGCAACAATGAAATCGCCGAATTATTAGGGATTACACCTGATGCCGTTAAAAAATCGAAACAAAGGCTAAAGAAAAAACTAGGTTCAAAATTTGATCTGCTTTTTGAACATCTCACTTCAAAGTCAATGCAAAATTTGTAATAAAAAAAGCGCCAAATCAATATTTCTGTTTCATTTAAAATAAACAAAACAGCACTATGCTATTTTTGTTTACTCAAGATTTCCGCATACTTTCCTTGATTTTTTCCCGATGCTGTTCACCCCATGCACTAAGTTCACGAATCACGCTTTTTAAAGTTTGGCTGTAGTCCGTAGCTTCATAAATGATGCTTACCGGAGTCGTGGGATACACATTTCGTTTGATAAACTCATTCAGTTCTAAATCCTTGAGTTCGTTGGCTAAAACTTTGGGCGAAATTCCCGCGATTTCTTTCTGAATCTCATTAAAACGTTTCGGCGATTGTATGAGGCTAAGAATTAAAGCCATCTTCCATTTGCCGTTTAAAACATACAGTGCATCCAGTATGTTTTTCAGTGATCCGGAGCATTCATCCTTTGTTAGAAGTATTTCATCTTCAATTGTTTTCATATTGCAAAGATAGACACTTTCCTAAAAGTAACCACTTTCCTTTGGGTAAGCACTCACTTTTGTATAGTTGCTAATTGTAGCTTTGCTCATATAAAATCTAACATTAATAATTTTGTTTATGAAACACATACTTCATTTAATTTCAAGTATTCAAGGCAATGAATCCTACAGCCTTAAACTTGGTAAAGCTATAATTGAAAAGATTCAGGATAAATATCCCAACAGTACAGTTGAAGAATTCAATCTGACCGATATTCAAATTCCACATCTTCACCCTGAGGTTCTTCGCACGTTTTTTATTCCGGAAGATCAGTTGACACCACAAGACAAAGAATCTATTGGTTTTTCTGATCAGGCTGTAAAACAATTATTAGCAGCAGATATTATCGTCATTGGTGCACCGCTTTACAACTTTACCATACCGTCATCGCTAAAAGCCTGGATTGATCATATCACCAGAGCAGGAATAACCTTTGGGTATGGCGAAAATGGCCCGGTTGGAAAAGTAACAGAAAAAAAAGTGTACGTTGCCATGAGCTCCGGCGGTATATATTCTGAAGGACCGGGCAAAACCAATGATTTTGTGGTTCCTTATCTAAAAGCTTTTCTGGGTTTTCTGGGCATGACAGATCTTACAGCCTATCGTGTTGAAGGACTGAAAGTACCGGGAGTGAAAGAAAACGCCATGAAAAAAGCAATTGAGAGTATAGAGATTGATTAAATTATAGTTGGTTCAGCAAGAATTAAAATACATTTACTTTTAATTCTTGCCTCAATCAATCTTTTGCAAGTTAGAAAAAGCTTTATTTTACGCAGGACAATTGCAGCACATTAGCATTTAAGGGCTGCTCAATTTTTCGCTCAATTTTTTCATTATTCAGTGTAATGTAAACCTCCATAGAACCTGTGCCCACTTTTAAGGCAAGAATGTGTCCGCCATACGCATTAAATTTATCATCGGTTGCCACGCCATGAATGTGCAATGACGGTTTATCTCCATTCCAGGCAATAGAACCCGTAATGCTTCCCATTTCAACTTTATTAAAGGTTTTTGGATTGAATTTCTTGAGATTAAAATCATAAAAGCCAAAAGTGACCTCTTGTGCAAAGCCAATTCCGGTAAAGTTTCCGGAAGGGATTTTTTCTTCCCGAACCAGCTTTTCAATAGACTCAATAACATTATCTGATTCTCGTAAAACCATTAAATAACCTGTAGCAGTTTTAACATACCGGCATTTTGAAGCATCGTCTTTTTGTTGCGCCTGTGCAAGACTTACTATGAAGCAAAGCAAAACTGAGGCAATAATGTTTTTTGTTTGAAAATTCATTGGATTGATTTTTTAGAATAAAATGCGGATTAAATAAGGAATCAATTTCTATGTTTATTGATTTGACTTTAGAGATTTGTTCCTGCAGAATAAATGTAACTATTTAGTTTTGCTTTTTTCCTAATTACGGTGATTCTTATGATTTGTTTAATAATGCCTGAAACTAAAAAAAAGCGCTAAATCAGTAGATTCAGCGCTTTTTTATTGTCTTCAAACAGGGGACAGATTCTTATTACCAGCCTTTTACAGCTCCGCCTTTGAATTCTTTAAGAGCGGCCGCCTCTACTTCTGCAGATTGAAAAGCCTGTAAAAACTGTTTTACCTTTTCTTCGTTTTTATTGTCTTCGCGACTTACCACTAAATTTACATAAGGAGAATCTTTGTCCTCAACAAACAAAGCATCACGCGAAGGAACAAGTCCTGCCTGCGAAGCAAAAGTATTGTTGATAATGGCAATTGTAACGTTTGCATCATCAAGAGCTCTTGGCAATTGAGGCGCTTCTAATTCTAATATTTTAAGCTTTTTAGGATTACTTACAATATCTGTTACTTTAGGCAATAAACCAATCCCGTCTTTAAGTTTCAGTAGACCGTTTTTCTCTAAAAGCAATAATGAACGTCCTCCGTTGGTTGGATCATTTGGAATAATAATTGTGCTTTCATCCTTCAATTCAGCCAAACTTTTGATCTTTTTAGAATAGGCCGCAATTGGGTAAATAAATGTTTTCCCAATGATTGCCAGTTTGTATCCGCGTTGTTTCGATTGTTCGTCAAGATAGGGTTTGTGCTGAAAAGCGTTCACATCAATATCTCCCTGACTCAAAGCTTCGTTAGGAATCACATAATCGTTAAAAGAAATCAACTCCACTTCAAGTCCGTATTTTTCTTTTGCTACTTTTTTAGCCGCTTCTGCTACTTTGTATTCCGGTCCTGTTGCAACACCCACTTTTATGTGGTGCGGATCGTTGTCTTTACTTTTTCCACAATTAACCAATGAAAGTGTCAAGGTTAAAATTCCGATTATTTTAAAAAAATTATTTTTAGTAATCATGTTTTTAATTTTATAATTAATATTTATCTGTTGTCTGAAAATTTAACCACAAAGTAATCTCAGAGCATTTATCTATGATCAAATCGTTTTGATAAAAAGTCTCCTGCAAACTGAATGATGAATACCAAAAGTACCAGTAATGCCAAAACCGAATTCATAGTCACAGCATCATAACCAATATATCCGTATTGATATCCAACCTGTCCCAAACCGCCGGCACCCACTGCTCCACCCATTGCAGAATAACCTACAAGTGTGATTAAAGTGATCGATGCTGCATTGATTAACGAAGGTAGGGCCTCTGGAAGTAATACTTTATATACAATCTGAAAAGGTGTTGCCCCCAAAGCTCTTGCTGCTTCGATTAATCCCGAAGGCAATCCCAGAAGACTATTCTCTACCAGTCTGGCGATAAATGGCGCTGCACCAATACTAAGCGGAACTAGTGCTGCACTCACACCAATAGAAGTGCCTACCAAAGCACGCGTAAAGGGAATCATCCATACAATTAATATAATGAACGGAATTGAACGAAAAATATTCACCAAAACCGATAAAACTCTGTTTAAAACCGGCTGCTCCAGAATTTGATTTTTTCGGGTAAGGAAAAGCAAAATACCAGTTGGAAGCCCCAATACAAAACCAAAAAATCCCGACACAAATGTCATCACAATGGTTTCCCAGGTACCTTTTAATAATAAGTCAATAATAGAATCAGACATAACCTATGATTTCTGTTTTAATATGTTTAGAAATAAAATATTCAATTGCAGCTTCGTAATTCTCGCGCTTGCCTGATAATTCGATTAGCATTACACCAAAATTCACATCTCCGGCCTGGTCCATTTGTGCACTAACGATTTTAAAATTAGTATCAAACAACCTGGAAACTTCAGAAATTACAGGTTCATTAACCGACTTGCCGGTCATTTCAAGCCTTAACAACGGACTTAATCCTTCACCATCTTCTTTTTGCAATCTTTCCTGATACACTCTTGGAATATCAAGATGTAAAGACGAAGCAATAAATTCCTTTGTCAATGCATGTTTAGGGTCGGCAAAAATTTCTCCTACACTACCCTGCTCTATTAGTTTTCCGTGACTGATTACTGCCACTTCATCGCAAATTGATTTCACGACTTCCATTTGGTGCGTAATCAATAAGATCGTAATGTTTAAGCGACGATTAATATCCTTCAGTAAATTCAAAATAGATCTTGTAGTTGCAGGATCAAGCGCGCTAGTTGCTTCATCGCACAACAATACTTTTGGGTTATTCGCCAATGTTCTGGCAATGGCTACCCTTTGTTTCTGACCTCCTGAAAGACTTGCAGGATAATCGTTAGCTTTTTCGGCCAGGCCTACTAATTCCAGTAATTCTAAAACACGAGTACGAATATCTGTCTTTGAACCTCCAACCAATTCAAGCGGAAAAGCCACATTCTCGAAAACAGTACGTGAAGAAAGCAAATTAAAATGCTGAAAAATCATTCCTATTTGCCTTCTTTCAATGGCCAGTTGCGCATTGGATAACCGCATTAGCAACTTTCCGTCTACGATAATTTCTCCCGAAGTGGGTCTTTCCAGTAAATTTACACATCGAATTAAGGTACTTTTTCCAGCTCCCGAAGTTCCAATTACACCAAAGATTTTCCCTGGTGGAACTTTAAGAGAAACATCCGATAAAGCCGAAACAATTCGGTTTTTCTGATGAAAATTCTTCGTTACATTTTTTAATTCAATCATTTTATTAATTCAAGTTAAATCTGCTACATCCACAGACATAAATACTTAGAGCTTCCGAAATATAAATTTTAAAATCAAAAAGCCTTTCAATTGATTATGAAAGGCTTCAGAAATAAATAATTTTACTTTTATATATAAGCCAGTTCATACCATCGCATAGCACCACAACACATCATGTTGCAGCTGTAATGAATTGTATACTGGTTATTGTTTTTCATTGCTGCGGCAAATTTAAAGAGATAATTTGAATTTCAATATAAAAATCGAATCTTTTTTAACCCTATCGATATAATAGAGTATTTTAAGATTCTGGAGCTGTTTACTTCGTCAGGGCTAAGGCATTCGTATATATAAGACTTTTTTTGATGGCACGCGGATGGAACGGATTTAAACAGATTGATGCCGGTTTATTTTTTGTCAGGATAGATTTCTCCACGCAAAGGGCTTCGACTCCGCTCAGCCGGACAAAACCAGACCAATTTCGTTTTGAATAAAATCCGTGCAAATCAGCGGTTTCGCGATAGCGAATCTGTGTCATCCGTGTGCAACTAAGAATTATTGATTTTTAGTACGCGGATCTCACAGATCTAAACAGATTGATGCCGGTTTATTTTTTGTCAGGATAGATTTCTTTACACAAAGGAGCTTCGACTACGCTCAGCCGGACAAAACCAGACGTATTTCGTTTTGAATAAAATCCGTGAAAATCAGCGGTTTCGCGATAGCGAATCTGTGTCATCCGTATGCCATAAATTCAATAACAATTATTCTCCGGCATCCAATAATATCGCCAATTGAATGCAAGGCAAATCAGATCGGTTACTCCACGCATGGTTGGTTCCTCTTTGCACTACAATATCTCCGGCCTGCAATAAAGTTTCCCCTTGGTCTACAATAAGCCAGATTTCTCCGGAAAGAATTACGATATAATCTAAAGTATCGGTTTGATGCATCAACGGATGTGGCTGCCCTTCGGGGGCTTCAATTCCGAGCTCTTTGTCTGGCGGAATCTGAACGTATCTGAAATAACTACCGTTTTTGGGCGTATTGGGGAAAGCGGTGTTTTTGATCACTTTTTCCTCGTCTAATTTTACAGGCATACTATCTGTCGACCAGATATCAGATATAATCAGACCCGGAAAGTGTTCGGAAACATTCGATACAATTGCATCACTTTCGATTATTGATTTTCCGTCTTTTATTGCCGTAACGATCCTTCTCGGAATTGTTTTCATAGTTGGTTTATTTGCATTATTAATTTCTTTCCGTTCGTTTTATTTTCGCGAAGTATACGGTGTGCTTTGGCAACCGTGGCCACTCCCAGACCGCCCACTATTTCAATATTTAGTGGTGTAATCAAATTTTCCTGCAGTAGTTTCGCTAATTCCGCCAGTCCATTTTTATAATAATTATATCTTTTTTCCAGACTGTACGCATAGTTAGAGATATTGAGAATCGCGGCTCCTTTACTAAAAAGTGCTTCACGGGAATCAGGTGTAGTAAAATTGGTAACATCCACATAAATTCCATTCGTCTTTAAAAGTCGGGCTGCGACAACTGAAATTTCATTTCCCACCAAATCAATTGCAAAATCAAAATGCTCTTTATTATTTAAAGCCAAAGCAGTTTCATAAACATTATTTTTTCTATAATCGATAATCTGACTTGGCTGTATGCCAATTTCCAGCAATGCTGCAATACTGTTTTCATTTCCGGCCGTTACAACAAGATTGTCATATCTTTTTTGAATAAGCATTTTAAGGAGCATATTCCCTACTCCTCCGGCAGCACCGGTTATAAAAATAGTATCCGATAAATTTGCTTTCATTCTGTCAACAGACTGAAGCGCTGTTAAGCCCACAGAAGGGATTCCTGCACCTTGTTCAAAAGAAATACTCTGCGGCAAATGCATTACTATTTCAGCAGGAACACAAATATATTCGGCATAAGTACCATTGGATCCCATACTTCCCGAACCACAAAAAACGGAATCCCCTATTCTAAAATCCGTTACGTTTTCTCCAACAGCAGCAACAATTCCGGAGAACTCCCTGCCCAATATTGGTGAATGCAGCAACTTACGTTCTATTGCATTTTCGGTCATCTGATAATCTATCGGATTAAAACCTGCTGCGGCTATTTTTACCTGAATCTGATTGTCTTTTGGTTGTGGCGTATCAACTTCCAGCAGTTCAAATTCTCCACTTTGATGTAAAACGATTGCTTTCATTTTTATTATTTTATCATACAAAATTAAAATACAAATACTTTATTTTTGCTATGGGTTAACCCGAGGTTACCACTTACCAATAAGAAACTACTATGGCAAAAATCAATGATAACGGAACGCTTCGTGAGGCCAATTGTTCAGAAGAACTTATGGCCATGCGCGATAGTCTGGATGTATTAGGAGGAAAATGGAAACTGATAATTCTTCGGTTTTTAACCAACAGAACACATCAGGTAATTAACTTCAAAAAAATGCAACGCGAGATTGACGGCATTTCGGCTAAGATGCTGAGTAAAGAACTCAAAGAATTAGAAAACAATTTACTGGTTTCCAGAACAACACAGCAAACAAAACCTATTACAGTAGTTTATGCGATTACAGAATATGGAAAATCGGTACTTCCGGTAACGGAAACTTTAGTTAATTGGGGACTACATCATCGTGAAAAGATCATTGAAGCAATTAAAAAGTAAAGAATTAGCAGTAAAACAATCACAAAAACTGAGTTCTCCTTTTTTCAATTTTAAGCATCTAAAAATCAAAATTTCACTTTTCTGCCACTTCTTATTTTATATTTTAATATGTTCTAAAATATAAAATAGAATTAAAAAACAGGCCATTTTATCACTGTCTTTTAATCTTTTCGAAAACTTAAAAATTCATTAAAATTGGACTTTCTTTCCCAAATAAATTGATTTACTAATATTAATTTTTACATTTGTGTTATTTTTAATTATTCTAAATAGATTATAGGTCTTATTTGAATTTTTAGAACATAGAAAATGCTCTTAAACCCATTTAAACAATAAATACCTCCATATGAAAAAGAATATTTTTATCTCTTTTGCATTAGCCGCAACTTTATTTGTTAGTGCCCAACAAAAAAATAGCTTATTAGAACAATCCTTTTGGAAAAATGCACCTGATACCAATACGGTTAAGGCTGAAATTGCGAAAGGAAGTAATCCGGCTGAACCAAATGCAAATGCGTTTGATCCTACTGTACTTGCTATAAACAATGACGCACCAATAGCAACGATCAAATTTTTATTAGACCAGCCAGGAAATGAGGTAGGGAAAATGACGCATGATAATCGTATCTATCTGCATTGGGCGGCTTACAGAGGAAATACCGAACTGATAGAATATCTTATTGCCAAAGGTTCTGATATAAATCTGGAAGACAGCCACGGAACTACTCCAATTGTTTTTGCTGCTTCTAATGGTCAGGCTGATCCTAAATTATATGAAGCTTTTTTTAAAGCGGGAATTGATCCAAAGAAAAAATATACTGATGGTGCAAACCTTCTTCTTGTAGCTGTTCCGGCAGATAAAAACCTTGCTTTAACGGACTATCTAACCACTAAAGGATTGTCTCTTAAAGATGTTGACAGTAACGGAAGTACTGCTTTTGACTATGCTGCAAGAACGGGAAACATCGAACTTTTGAAAAAGTTATTAGATAGAAAAGTAAAATATACGGATAACGCACTTCTTATTGCTGCACAAGGATCCCGAAGAGAAACCAATACACTTGAAACCTATAAATATTTGGTAGAAGAACTAAAAATCAAGCCAACTGCGACCAATAAATCGGGAGAAAATGTGCTTCATATTTTGGCCAATAAACCAAAACAAGGTGAAATAATTGCTTACTTCTTAACTAAAGGTGTTGATGCAAACAAAGTAAATAAAGACGGAAACACTCCGGTAATGATTGCTGCCGGCGCCAGAGAAACTGCTGCTTTAGAAAAATTATTACCTGTAGCCAAAAACATTAATTTACAAAATCTAAAAGGAGAATCAGCTTTGACCACGGCAGTAAAATCAGGAACTCCTGAAGCAGTTGCCATTCTTTTAAGTAAAGGTGCTGACGTAAATGTAAAAGACAAAGACGGAAACAACTTAGGGGTTTATCTAGTGCAATCTTACCGACCAATGGGACGTGAAGCGAACGCCGCTAAAGACCCATTTGATGCTAAAGTAAAATTACTTCAGGAGAAAGGATTGAATCTTAGTGCTCCGCAAAAAGACGGAAGTACATTGTACCACTTTGCAGCTGCTAAAAACGACCTGAACCTGGTAAAAAAATTAGCAGATTTAAATATTGATGTTAATGCTAAAAACAAAGACGGTATAACAGCTTTACATAAAGCTGCAATGGTAGCCAAAGATGATACGATTATGAAATATTTAGTATCTGTGGGCGCTAAAAAAGACGTTACTACAGAGTTTGACGAAAGTGCTTATGCTTTGGCCAAAGAAAATGAATCCCTAACAAAAAACAATGTTTCGATTGAATTCTTAAAATAAGTTATTTGTTATAAGTCAGAAGTTAAAAGTCTGCCTTATAACCCACAACTCATAATCCACAACTCATAATCCACAACTCAAAATTCATAACTCAAAATTCATAACTCAAATATGAAATCAATACTTAAAATAGCTTTAACAAGCGCACTAATCTTTGTTATCTCTTTTCAGGCAAATGCACAAGCGAGTAAATACAAATGCATGCTGCAAATGGCAAATTACATGGGAGAAGGAGCATACATCGTCGTTTCGCTTATTAATCCAACAGGAAATTACGAAAAGACACTTTATGTAATGGGCGATGATAAAAAATGGTACAAATCACTGAAAGAGTGGAATAAATTTCAAACTTCAAAACCTGCAGATATCAGTGCCAAAACCGGAGCGTCAGTTACAGGCGGAGATCGCAGCATTACAACCATAGAAATTGAGGATTCTAAAATTAATAAAGGATATAAATTAAGATTTGAATCTGCTGTTGAAGATCAGAAATACTATGTAAGTGATCTTGAAATTCCTTTAACAACTGAAGGTCTTGCTGATAAAACAGAGGGAAAAGGTTATATCAGATACGTGAGATTAAACAAAATTTAATCGTATCGCTTAAAAATAAAATTGCCACAGATTAGAAAGATTGCAAAAGATTCTTTTTCGGTTAAATGAAAAAATCAATATAAATCCTTTTAACCTGTGGCAAACCAATTCTCAATTACATTTGATTACCCTATAGATTACACTCAATGACTCTTTCTTTCTGGCGTTATACACACTTGGCCCTGGCTTTGTTTTCTTCTTTGTTTTTAATTTTAGCTTCAGCAACCGGTATTATTCTGGCAGTTGATGCAATGCAGGAAAAAACACTCCCATATCGAATAGAGCACTTTGATAAAATTACTTTAGGAGAAACTTTACCGATACTAAAAAAGGCATATCCTGAAATAACAGAGCTAAGCGTAGACCACAATCAATTTGTAACCTTACAGGCCATTGATGAAGAGGGTAATGATGTCAATGCTTATATTGATGCCAAAACAGGTAAAACTTTAGGAAAACCAGTAAAAAAAAGTGAATTTATTCAATGGGTTACCGGTTTCCACCGTTCCTTATTTCTACATGAAACAGGACGCTTCTTTGTTGGTGTAATCTCTTTTTTATTGGTTTTGATTGCTATTTCAGGCTTTGCTCTTGTTCTGAACAGACAAAAAGGAATACGTAATTTCTTTTCGAAAGTGGTCAAAGAATATTTCAGCCAGTATTATCATGTCGTTTTAGGACGACTTGCTTTAATTCCAATTCTGATTATTGCACTTACCGGAACATATTTATCCTTAGAAAGGTTCAACTTTTTTATGGGTAAAGAAAAAAAACAAAAGGAAAAAACAGAAATTGCAGCTCCAAAAGGCAAAACTGTCTCTGTCTTTACAACTACCCTTTTGTCTGATGTCAAAAAAATAGAATTCCCCTTTACAGACGATCCTGAAGAGTATTTTATCATTCAGCTAAACGATCGTGAAATCGAAGTCAATCAGGTTACCGGCGCTGTTGTGACAGAAAAACGTTCTGCAATGACCGCTCAGTTAGCAGATTTAAGTCTTAATCTTCATACCGGAAAAACCAATGCAATTTGGGCTTTTATATTGGCTATTGCCAGTATCAATATTCTCTTTTTTATCTATTCAGGTTTTTCAATTACCTTAAAAAGAAGAGCAAGCCGTATCAAAAATAAATACAAAGCCGGCGAAAGTAAATTTATCCTTTTGGTTGGTTCAGAAAACGGAAGTTCATTGCGATTCGCCAATGCTGTTCTCAAACAATTGATTGCTCATGGTGAAAAGGCTTTTATCACGGAACTGAATAGCTTTACTGTATTTCCAAAAGCTGAACACCTTATTGTTTTCTCCTCTACTCACGGATTGGGAGACGCTCCGTCTAACGGAAATAAATTTATATCTCTCTTAAAGAAACATATACCACAACAAAAAATCAATTATGCTGTAGTGGGTTTTGGTTCGAAATCGTATCCGGATTTTTGCGGATTTGCATTTGAAATCGACAAACAATTAGAAAATCAGCATTGGGCAGAACGTTTCTTAGACGTTCAAACGGTTAACGATAAATCGGCTTCTGAATTTGTAGAATGGGTAAAATTATGGAGTACCAAAACTGAAATTCCGCTATCGACAACTCCTTCATTATACAATCACGTACCCAAAGGTTTGCAAAAAATAATGGTATTGGATAAAACATTAGTTTCTGAAAACGAACAAACCTTTATCCTAACGCTTAGAGCTAATTTGAAATCGCGATTCAATTCCGGAGACCTACTGGCTGTTTATCCGGCAAACGATACCAGAGAACGCCTCTACTCTATTGGGAAACATACCGGAAATATCCAATTGGTTGTCAAATTACATCCGCATGGTCTGGGTTCGGAATTCTTAAACAGTCTGGTGCCGGGCAATGTTATCAAGGCTGGAATTATCAACAATAAAGCATTTCATTTTCCTAAAAAAGTATCACAAGTCGCTTTAATTTCAAACGGAACCGGAATCGCTCCTTTCCTTGGAATGATCGAACAGAATAAAGCTAAAATAGAAACGCATTTGTATGCCGGTTTCAGAATGGAAACTGAAACTGTTTCAGGCTATAAAAAGTTTACGACAGAAATGATTCAAAAGCAAAAACTTCAAAGTTTTCATCTGGCTTTATCACGCGAGAAAGAACATTTTTACGTAATGGACCTGATAAAACGTGACGCCGACTTTTTTATTCATTTACTGCAGCAAGGCGGCATAATAATGATTTGTGGTTCTCTTGCCATGCAAAAAGATGTAGAAGCTATTCTGGACAAATTATGTACTGAAAGAAAAACAAACAGTATCGCTCATTACAGAGAAAATGGTCAGCTACTGACGGATTGTTATTAAGTATTATTTTAGATTTTAGAATATAGATTTTAGAATATCAATTTAAAATAAATCTGCACACCTGAACGATAGCAACAGGCAAACTTATAAAATAAAGTTTTTACTATTGGTTTGTCATCTATATTATAACAATTAACTGTATTAAAAAAATTATGTCAATTCAAAAGTCAGTTTACGCTTTCCTTTTTCTTTCTGTAGTACTGTGCGGCTTATCGGGTAATGCGCAAGTCTTAAGAAAAAGAACCACATTACTGATGGGCGGACGTTTTGATATTACAATCGTTGCCAAAGATTCCCTTTCAGCAGAGCAAAATATTGATGAAGTCATTGCTGAAATTACCCGAATAGAAAACCTGATTTCAGACTGGAAACCTACTTCTCAGGTATCTGAGGTCAATCAAAATGCGGGAATCAAACCTGTAAAAGTAGATCGTGAAGTCTTTGAACTAACACAAAGAGCCATACAATTTTCTGAAGCTACAAATGGCGGTTTTGATGTAAGTTTTGCCGCTATGGACAGAATCTGGAAATTTGACGGGTCGATGACGGAGATGCCTTCGGCGCAAGCCATAAAAAAATCCGTAGAAAAAGTAGGTTATAAAAATATCATTTTAGATTCCGTTCAATCCACTATATTCTTAAAATTAAAGGGAATGAAAATCGGGTTCGGCGCTTTGGGAGAAGGCTATGCAACTGATAAATGCCGAAACATGATGCTCGCAAAAGGTATCAAAGCCGGAATCGTAAACGGATCCGGAGACATGACCGCCTGGGGAAAACAACCCAGTGGTAAAGACTGGAATATTGGGATGACAAATCCGTTTCATCCAGACACCTTATTTGCCGTAGTACCTCTAAACAATGGCGCGGTAACGACCTCTGGAAGTTATGAGAAGTTTGTTGTTTTTGATGGAAAACGTTATTCTCATATCATAAATCCCGCAACAGGTTATCCTGCAACAGGATTGTGCAGCGTGTCCGTGTTTGGTCCAAATGCAGAAACTGCTAATGCTTTAAGTACTTCACTTATGGTTTTAGGACAGACAAAAGGTTTGCTTTTACTTAAAAAATATTCTGAATATAGCTGTGTAATGATTACAGACAATGGAAAACTTGTTAAGTCTAAAAACTTCAAAATCAAAAAATTTAAGGCAAAATTGTAGCAAAAAAATCGCGCAAAGACGCAAAAGCGCAAAGGTTTTAGGTGTAAACTTGGCGGCTTGGCGACTTTGCGTGAGATTTATTCGGTACAGTATTTCAGCTTAATGACATTGAGCTATCGGGAGAGAAATCTCAATTTTTTAAATTAAGAAAACATTCCTTTATCTCTAAAACATCCCTTAACTAATATCAGTATAAGGATTTAAATACCCCTTATTTCCAACATTAGAGTTTCTAATGTAATTCTAATGATTTTCTAATCTGTTTATTTAGATTAAATATAAACAATACCATAAGTTTGCGTTTCTATTGATACGTAAATTTATTATGAGATTTTTATTACTTGTTCTTTTGCTTGCCAATTTTTCGGCTTGGTCACAAAATGGAAACATTACCGGAAAAGTAAGCTTTCCGCATCATCAAACGGCTTCCGGAGCTTCGGTACTGGTTTTAGGAACTCAAAAATTTGCAATTACAGATAATGATGGTCAGTTTCAAGTCGAAGGATTGGCTTACGGACATTATACTTTAGAAATTTCTTCATTAGAGGCCAAAACAAAAACGGTCAATATTCATTTGAATCGCCCTTCTCATTCTATTCATATCTCTTTAGAAAAAAATGATCCTAAAAATCTAAAAGAGGTTGTTATTCAAAAGAAAACCATAAAAAAAGAGATTATGTACAAAGGTTTCTCTGTGAATGTCATTGATACTAAAGAAGCTGCCACGAGAAATCTGCAAACAAACGATTTACTGGATCGTTCTGCAGGAGTTCGAATCAGACAAAATGGTGGTTTAGGTTCTAGTGTTAACTATAACGTAAACGGAATGACAGGAAATTCTATCCGGGTATTTATCGACGGGATTCCAATTTCTACTTACGGTTCTTCTTTCAATCTAAACAGTATTCCTCCGGCATTAATCGAACGTATAGAAGTTTACAAAGGTGTTACTCCTGCTCATTTGGCAGATGACGCCTTGGGTGGAGCTATAAATGTAGTGTTGAAAAAAGGCGCTAAAAATACCTTGAATGCCTCTGTTTCTTATGGTTCTTTCAATACCGTTCAGTCCAATTTTAATACTACATACCGCGACAAATCAGGTTTTACACTAAAAGGGTCCGGATTTTATAATTACTCTGATAATGATTATGAGGTTTGGGGAAAATTTGTTTACAATATCCTTCCTGACGGACGTTACGATTACGTTAGGGCCAAACGTTTCGAGAATAGATACAGATCCTACGGTGGAAGATTTGAGGCTGGTTTTACGGATGTAAAGTGGGCAGATAACTTTTTAATAGGCGTAAATGTTTCTGAAGATCATAATCAGATTCAGCATGGTCAATACATGACAAGACCTTATAAAGGCCGCTTTACTGAAGCAGATGCAACCGCAATCAGTTTGAATTATGCCAAAAAGAATTTCCTGGCAAAAGGACTTGACTTTACGTTAAACACCGTTTATAGTCAAAGAAACGAGACATTAAATGATACTGTAAAGTGGACTTACAATTGGTTTGGAGAAAAGGCACTGGGATTATATGGCAAACCTATTTTATCAACTTACGGGGCACAACAGGCCGGACCAACGATTAATACCATTGCAAGTAATATATTGACTTCACGAATGGGATTGAACTATAATATCAATGAAAAGAACAGGATTGTGTTTAGCAATATGTTTTATATGGTGGACCGAAATGATAACGACCTGATCAAGCCGGAATTTCAGAACAACTTTGAGGCAACACGTGATTTACAAAAAACCGTTACTTCATTAGCCTATGAAATGGAAGCATTTGATTCCCGTTTAAGAACCAACGTTTTTGGTAAATTCTATGAACAAAAATTAAATGAAATAAAACCTGAAATCCTTTCTCAAAATGGGCAAAGCACCATTATTGAAAAAGCGACTAAAAACACCACTTCATTTTTCGGATACGGTTTAGCAACTTCTTATTTTGTTACCCCTAAAACAATGGTATCGTTATCTGCAGAAAAAGCGATACGATTACCCTCTGAAGATGAAGTATTCGGGAGACCGGGGGAAAACATAATAGGAAATTCTGAATTAAAACCTGAACAAAGTAAAAATGTAAATGCCGGAATAAAATTTGGTCCTTACGATTTTGACCAACACAGAATATCTTTTTCAGGATCAGGATTCTGGAGAAATTCTACAGACAAAATTGTACGTGCCATCAGTATTCGTCTGAATGAAGCTGTACAGTCTACACCTTTTGCGAATCTTGGAAAAGCACAGTCTTTGGGCTTCGAAGCCTCATTTGATTATGTTTATAACAAAAGATTATTCGTGTCTATGAACATGTCAAAATTCAATTCATTGTATAAAAGTAAATACGACAATAACGGCAATGTATTGCTGTACTACAATAAACAATTACCTAACGAACCATATTTTACCGTAAACGGAAGTGTTCAGTATAACTTTAAAGATATTCTACAAAAGAACTCTGAACTGAACTTGTATTACAATTTTGGTTACGTAGGCGAATTTTATACGTCGTGGCTTGAAATAGATAAGACCACTACTCAGTTTCCACAAGACTTAGGATTGAGTTATGCTTTCCCTAACAAAAAAATAATAGTAAGTTTTGATGCCCGAAATATTCTTAACGAACAGGTATACGACAATTTTGCTGTTCAAAAGCCCGGAAGAGCCTTTTATTTAAAATTAAACTATACGCTCAATAAATTCTAATACTCTATTATAATTAATTTTTTTAAATACATGAATATGAAAAAAAGTACATTTAAATTGTTTGCATGCGGTCTGGTTTTGACCACATTTGCCTTAACAACAAGTTGCAGCAGTAATGATAATAATGACAATCCGGCACCAACATTACCGGAAACTCCCGGTCGCTGGATCACTCTTGCAGGTGCATTGATGCAAACTGAGCCCGGAGACGGAAACGGAGGTACAAAAGTATTTTCTGTTACTAAAGAAGATGCAAGAAACCCTAATTTTTCTATAGATGTTTACGGAAAAGGATCTCCTGTTCAGTCAAGCAGAACTGCACGTTTACAATCATCTGTAGATGGAAGTACGCTTTTTAATATTACTTACACGGGTGCAAACGGCGGTGAGTTTATGACCTACAAAGTAAACGGAGCTGCTAATTTTGCGCAATCCGGAGCTACTGTAAATATTTCGCAATACGCAGGAACATCACCAAGATGGAACAAACTTTTTGACGGAGATAAAACAGGTGTCGCAGTAAATGTGGCAACACCGGTAATTGTAACTAACCCTGACAAAAGCTACAAACACACCAGAGGACTGGCAACGGTTTTATCATTGAACATGCAACAAACTTTAATTTCGGCATACAAACAATACGAAATTGCATTAAGTGCTCAGGAAGAAGCACAAGGACATCACCTTTTCCGTTTAGATGCACCAACGCTTAACAAAGCAGGAAACAAATTAATCATTGGTACATGGATGCGTAAAACAAATCCAACAACGGGGCAAAATGAAGCAACATTTGATCGTTTGGGATCTAAGTCAGTAATCGTTGATTATCCTTCTTTAGAAAACCCACAGGTGATTACTTCTACAGTAGCATTTGGCGACACAAGTGGTTTCCGTAGTTTTAACAGCTTTTTAGGAACTGATGGAAACATTTATCAGGCCACTCAAAGAGATACAAAAAATGGTTCTTATATCTTAAGAATCAACCAAAACAATCAATACGATAACGCTTATAACTTTAGCTTAGATTCAGCTCTTGGAGTAAAAGGATCTTATATCGATGCCTGGAGATATGCAGGAAACGGAATTGCTTATGTCCTTTATAATCATGCAGATGCAGGAGAACAAGGATTTGTAGCAAGAGTTGACCTTAATGCAAAAACAGCTAAAAAAGTAGAAGAAATTGCTTACGACCCGGCTTTAGATTTTGGTCAATACCAAGGTTTTGTTGTTGACGGAAACGATTTATATATCGCAGTTACTCCTGTTGGAAAAGACGGAAACCTTTATATTATTGACATTCCTACCGGAGCAGTTACCAAGGGAGCGAAATTAATCAACAATCCTGGAAACCATTATATTGGAGTATTCTAAAAATATGCAGCAGCAAGTATGCAGTCTGTAAAGATAATAACTTGAATTTTTTTTTTAATTAGAACATTCCGCTTCAATTTTTTGGAGGGGAATGTTTGTTTTTAATAGTGTTGTGATTCAATTTTACCCCAAAGGGCGCTAAGTATTTTGCTCAATATTACGTTGATAAACGCAAAGTTCGCAAACCTTAAAAAAGAAAAAACTTTGTGTCTTTACGACTTTGCAAGATTTTTTTCTAAGCATACTTTAAGACAAGATGGTTGCAGTCTTTGAGGTAAAATTCACTTTTTACTTTAAATTAATTCGTAAATTTTAGGTATCGCAAGTAACATGATCCCAATCCTGCTCCATATAATTGATAAGCCAGTTTAAGGCATATTGTCTTTCGTAAACGATTCCGGGATTAATTGCTTCTATCTGCCTACCATTAATTCTTTCGTCAACACAAGCCCAATTAAATCTGTAATACAAATCATTGGCATCTAAAATTTCACTTTTAGAACGTATTGAATCGATCGAATCAATAAAAATATTAGGATCTTTATCCTGTCCCACTGGATAATCATCCGGATTAATGTTTTCCAGATCGCAGAACTCATCGGGAAAATCAAGTGTGTCAATCTTATTCAAAGCCCACATTAAAACCCAGATGCCTTCGCATTTCCAGCTTTCATTTGCTTTTTTGTCATCTGTTGGGTCCGCCAGAAATTCTTTTTCATTTTCAGTTGTAAAATCCCAAAGTTTATAAGTTTGCAAATAATCTGTCGCTTCCTCCGGAGAAATACTGCCAAAAGCCACCAAATTTACTACTGCCAAAGCACTCACTCGCTGTGCAACTTCTTTTGGAGTTCTTGTTACAGTTTCGTTTTCAGATTCTATGCAAGGCAAATGTCTGTTGATTTTGATGTTATGCTCCTCGAGGATTTTTTCGTTATTCTCTTTTCTTTGCTTTTGATCTTCTTCTAATTCGTTCTGATCTCCATCAAAATAAACCGAATTGATTTTGACATCTAAATCTTCAATTCCACAATTTCCTTCAGTGTCGATAATTAAATCTAAATTTTTATCTAAAAAATGCTGGCCGGCTGATTTGCTGATAACTGCATCGGGCTGAACAAATAAAACAGCATCAAGTTCGTTTGCTATATTGGCTATTATCGTTTTTAATTCTTCTACTTCTCCTTCTTCCTGAATAATAGTAAACTCTGAATTTAAAGTCTCTATTTTATGCAGAAATAAATCTTTGACTTTTTTATTTACGGTCGGCAATGAGTATACAAAACCATAAAGCCCTTTTAGATTAGCTGTTAAAGCAGAATCATTAATTTCAGGGATTTGATAGGAAGGTTCAACTCTTTCACGATACAAAATTTTTATCTTTTTTGAAGGAGTCGAATCGCTTTCTTTAATTTCTAATTCGATGATATCAGATTCGTCTTCTTTACTTAGTGAAATATTCCCTTTTGGAAAGTTCAATAAGATGGTCTCTTTAATGTTTTCAAAACCACTTTGGTGCGAATAAATAGTGCAGGTCATTTTACGGCTTTTATATATTTAGATCTGCTAATATAAGTTTTATTCTATAAAATGTGTTAGCAAAATCGCGACATCATGAAAATACTTTGTATCGTTTTTAAATTAAATCTCTACTTTTACTTTGATGTAAAATACAGTAATATTAATAAAGTACATGAAAAAAATCACGCTATTTTTAGTTCTAATTATTGCTTTTTGTAGTTGTCAAAACAAAAAAGCAAAGACTACTATTGCTAATCAAGAAATTAAGGATATCAACGAGATTGTCAAGACAATTATAATTCAGGATAGTTTGGATGTATTTTCGAAAGATAAAAACTCTAAGATGTTCTGCAGTGAACTAAGAAGGCTTAATATATATATTCCTGAAAAAAGAAAGGATGGATTAACTCCTCCACCTCCACCCAGAGACATTTATATTACGTCATTATTAAATAATCAAATAGGAGATGAAGTATTTTTTTCATCTAAAGATTCTTTATATCTATTAGAACAAAATTCAAATCCTCAACAACTCAAAATTGAAAAAGAACTCATTAATAAGCTGAATACAACCACAGTTGAAAACGCATTAACAAAGCGAAAAAATTCTGAACTGTTTAGGTTTTACGAGATGACAATTCCAGTTTTTTCTCTTGATCGACAAAACGCCTACGTTCAATTAGATTATCATTGCACCGGCCTTTGCGGAAGTGGGAGAGCCATCTATTTGAAAAAAATAAACGGTAATTGGAAAATAATTCAAAACTGGCAAACCTGGATAAGTTAACATAAAAAAAACAAACCATATAAATGATATAAACTCCATTAAGAAAAAACTTAAATCACTTATATAACTTATATGGTTCGAAAAACTTCGCGGCGTTACCAGCAATAAATTTACTGCACTTTAACTTCAATCACAGAAGCTTGCAAACTCCCCGACTTGGCTTTCAATTGAATAGTCTCCTTCTTCCCATTCGACTGAATGATCACAATACATTTACCGTTAAACAACTTACAGGAATTGGCTTTAAAAGAATCCAGATTGGCTTGATATCCATTATCAACTCCAACTAATTTTCCTCCGCCTGAAACTTCAAAATCAATTAAATCATTAGCGTTTGGAAGCAGATTCCCATCCTTATCTACAGTAGAAACCGTTACGTAAACCAAATCATAAGTATCATTTTTTATTGTCGTTTTATCTGCTTTTAAATCAATTTTAGAAGCTTCTCCGGCGGTATGAATTTCCTTTTCTAAAACTACTTTTCCAGCCTTTCTGGAAACTGCTTTTATCGTTCCCGGTTCGAATTTTACGCGCCATGAAATGTGCAGATCATCATTTTGTTTTGCTTTCTTCCCAAGTGATTTTCCATTAAGGAATAGTTCAACTTCATCTGCATTATTATAATATGCCCAAACCTCTACTTCCTGTCCTGTTTTCCAGTTCCAGTGCGGGAAAATATGCAAAACCGGTTTTGTAGTCCATTCGCTTTGGTACATATAATAGACATCTTTTGGAAGTCCGGCTAAATCGATGATTCCGAAATAAGAACTTCGTGCCGGATACGGATATGGGTCAGGTTCTCCTATATAATCGAATCCTGTCCAGATAAAAGTTCCCGCCATGAAATCCTGTTTCTTGATGGTTTTCCAGTTCTCTTCGTGTGTTGCACCCCAATAGGATTTTACCTGATCGTAGGCCGAAACCGTCCAGTCTGCATTGCCGTCAAACGGAGCGCCGTGTTTTGTTGGCCAGGCTTTAATTCCATCCGGAAGATCATAATGTCCACGTGTTTCTAATGCCGAAACACTTTCAGAAGCTAAGATTTTCTGCCCTTTAAAACGTTCCGGAAAATCTTTGTAATCTTCGTGTTTGTAATTGAAACCTAAAAGATCCAAAGCACCCGATTGATAAATAAAATTCTTCTCGATGATATTCTCTGTCAAAGCTGCAGTTACGGGACGAGTTGTATCTAAAGATTTTACAATCTTAGCTAATTCTCTCGTAATTGCAATTCCAGTGCTGTCAAATTGTTCCCTGATTTCGTTACCAATGCTCCACATCATCACTGACGGATGGTTGCGGTCTCTTTTAATAAAATCTTCCAAATCCTGTTTGTGCCACGCATCCCAGTCTTTATGGTAATCATTGGTTACTTTTTTCTTTTTCCAAACGTCAAAAGCCTCATCCTGAACAATAAATCCCATTTCATCACACAGTTGCATCATTTCCAGAGAATGTGGATTATGTGACATTCTAATGGCATTTGCTCCCATTTCTTTCAACAAAGTCAATTTTCTTCTTACGGCATGAATATTTTCTACAGCGCCCAAGGCTCCATTATCATGATGCAGACAAACACCATGTATTTTGGTTGGTTTTCCGTTTAATGAAAAACCTTTTTCAGCATCAAAATTAAAAAATCGGAAACCCAGAGGTGTTTCGTAATTATCCAGTAATTTCGATTTATCATAAACTTTCGTCACCACTTTATACAAATACGGACTGTCTGTACTCCACAATTTTGGCTGATTCAAAACCAACTCATGAATCTTTTTTTCTGATGTATTGGCATTTATTTTTTCTGTTGAAGTAAAACTAGCCACTTCTTTATTTTCTGCATTTAAAATTGAAGTAACCAATTTAAACTCTTTTGAAGCCGCATTGTCATTATCAACCGTAACTTCTAAATGTATTTTTGATTTTTCAGAAGAAACTTCCGGTGTTGTTACAAAAGTACCCCACTTTCCTACGTGCAGTTTTTCGGTAGCAACCAAACGTACATTTCTATAAATTCCTGAACCTGTATACCATCTTGAATTGGGTTGTGCATCGTTATCGACTTTTACGGCAATCACATTTTCTTTGCCAAAATTCAAATATTTTGATAAGTCATATCCAAATGAAATATATCCATTAGGTCGCATTCCCAGTGAATGTCCGTTAATAAATACTTCACTATTTTTAAAAACACCGTCAAATTCTATAGCAACCGATTTGTTTTTCCAATTGGCAGGAACAGTAAATACTTTACGATACCATCCTTTTCCTGCAGGCAAAAACCCTTGGGCCTGTTTTGTTTTATTGTCTTTATCAAAAGCTCCTTCGATACTCCAATCATGCGGTAATTGAAGAGTTCGCCAAGTTGTAGCATTAAAATCAGATGTAATCGCTTTTGGATGATCTCCTAAATTGAAACTCCAATTTTTATTGAAATCGGTAACAATTCTGACTTGTTTTTGTTGTGCGGTAGCTATTGATGAAGACAATACTAAAAGCGCAATTGCAATTTTCTTTAAAATCATATTCTTTAGTTTTCTCTCGCAAAGCCGCAAAAGCGCAAAGTTTTTTTATTAACCATATAAGTCAATTAAGCTAAAACTTAAATTATCTTATATTACTTATATGGTTTAATTTACTCTGCGACTTTGCGTCTTTGCGAGATTATTTTCTTTTATTACTCGTAATCTCGTGCATCTAACACACAGTATCAACAATTAGAACGTAGACGTACTGCGGTGCGCCTCTACAATAAAATCTTTCGTGTCTTTGTGCCTTTGTGGCAACAACTACTGAAACTCAAAATTATCCAAAAGTAATCCTTTTAAATCCTCCCCTTCCAAAGTAATTTTATACGTTCCGGCATTGATATATCCTCCCGAAGTCGTATTTAATACCTTCCATTTTTCTGGTGAAGGAAAAAACTCAATTGTATCATTTCGCATTAAAATCCCGTAAGCATCTTCCATTTTGAATTTTACTTTTAATGGCGTTTCATTTCTGTTCATAAAACGGAAACGCATCAAATAAATTCCGGCAACTCCGGGTTTTACTTCAAATTCAATGCTGTTATTGGTCTTTTTTGTGAACTCAATATAATCCGCTTTTTTGAAATTTCCTTTTTCTATTCCGGTTCCGGTTACTTTTGTCTTTTCTGCCTCAATGACTACAACGGGTCTTGAATCGTCTTTTTCGCCCATATCATAATTTGGAACTACAATAATAGCACTCAAAACGGCTGCATTATCAAACGATATTTTTTCTCCTTTTTTTACTTTTTTTGAAAAAATGGCAAACTCAATATTGTTGCTGTTCTTTGCAATTTCTTCTGATTTTTTATAATCCGATAACCACGCAAATTTTGTTTTTATTTTATTGTCAATTAACTGATATACATCCGAATCTTCTTTGACGGTAAAAGAACCTTTCATCTTAGAATTGGATGAAAACTGCAAATAATCGGCTCCAAAAACTTCTGAAGGTAACTGAGTGAAAACAACTTCTGAATCTGAATATTGTTTTGAATTAATATCGAGCCACGAAGCTATTTTTGCCTCATTTTTAGCTGAAGCATCCAAAACCAAATTTTGAATATTTCTTAGGGATTCGTTCGCCGGCTTAGCATTCTTATTTTTGGTTGCAATCGCAATGGCAGCAATAATTGCTTGTCCCGCTTTTACATTTGGAAACGAAATATTGATCTTTCCGTTTTTGCTTTTCACCACAAAGGTTTTCTTCAATGCTTTATCGTGTCCGGCTTCTGACCAAATATCAAAATCTTTTAATACTACATTGTCGTTAATTGCAACATCAAACAAACGCCAGCCTTTGCAGTCTAATCCTCCTCCGGTTCCGTACCACGGCTCTGTGAAATATAATTCGACCAAATATTCTCCGTCTGAAGCAGGAAATTCATACTGCAATTGATCCACGCCGTATCTGAAACTCTGAAATAAAGCCTGATCTTTTGTACCGTTTACAGGATCAAAAGTGCTTCTTTGACTGGCATAAAAATCCGGAAGTTTTTCAAATTTATCTGTCCACGATAAAGATCCCCAGGTATTTTGACCGTTTTTATGTGCATCTGTAAGCCAGGTATTTCCCGCAGTATCTTTTAGTTCTGAACCTCCGCAATTTACTCTGTAAATATAATTATATCCTTTTTTTGCTTCTAAAATATTAGTTTGATCAGGGTATAATGCATTTAAATTTGGTGCTTTCGGAAGTGTGTTCAAAACAATATAATCTTTGGCTACAGCCTGACCCTTTACATAACCAACAGCATATAAAACATTGTACTGAATATTAACATTATTCCATTGAAAATGCTGCCCTAAGCCCGGATTTTTTAATCTGCCCAATGAGGTTTGATTCACGTCATTAAACAACTCTACTTCATCACAATTCGAGTAAACATCAATTCCATTTTTTATTCCCGCCGAATCCCAACGGCTTGGCCAGGTGTGAGAAACAATGTATACCATTGGGTTGGTTTTGTTCGAAACATAATTGGCACGGTACATATAATATGCATCCTGAGGTTCACCCCAGATCGTAAAAAGTCCTTTGTAATTGACCGGCCCTACTTTGTCGATATCCCTAAAACCTTCTCCGTTCTGAACACGTCCGGGGTTTTCGTGTGAAGCAAAAAGCCAATTGAATTGTCCTGCAATTTTATCTTTTACCGACTCTGCTTCACGGACTTTAATTTCCATTAATTGAGAAAACCTGTTCTCGCTGTGAATTCCTTTTTGGTCAAATTCACCTTCTGTATGTAAGTCTGCTGTTCGCCATGCACCATATTCACCATTTAATAACTGCGTGGTCATTTCGAGATGGTATTTTAGCGGATCGCCTCCGTAAGTTCCCGACCAGTTTTGTACGACATTCCAGTCTGTTCCTTCTCCTCCGTTACAAGTCGTAACAATACGCTGTGAAGCCGACATGGGATCCATTTCGCGAATAATTTTAGTGCATTCCTCAGCAAACTCTTTCGGAATAGTGCTTTCGTTTTGCAATCCCCACATCACTACTGACGGACTGTTTCTGCGTTCTTTAATCCATTCTCGTAATAAGGTTTTAAAGTTCTCTTTGAACTCAGGAGTATCGTACCAGATATGAGCTGAAAACTGACTCCAAAACAGAATCCCGTTTTCATCCAATTCTTTTTGGTACAATAAATTATGGGGCTGATGTGCTTCTCTAAAAGCATTAAACCCTGCAGCTTTTATCTGCTCGATTCTGGAATGAATCTGCTCGTCTGAAAACGAATGGCTGTTACCAATTAAATGTTCGTATTCGCAGGTTCCGTTGATGAATACAGGTTCATCATTAATAAAAAACCGATTGTCTTTTCCGTCTCTGCTAACTGGCCAGCTGACCCAACGGATTCCGTAAGGTGTTTTTAATTCATCTATTTTTTTTCCGTTTTCATAAACAGAAGTTACCAATTGATACAGATATGGATTTGATGGCGACCACAATTTAGGCTGAGGAATCGCAGGAAGTGTCTGGGCTATCTCTTTTGTTTCATCAGAGTTAGTGTCAACATTACTTTTTACTGAAACTACCTTTTTTCCGTTAGTATCAAAAAGGACATTTTCTATGGTTATATTTTGTTTTAAAGTACCATAATTTTTGATTTCGGTTCTGGTATGAAGAATGGCGCTTTCTTTAGAAGTTGCAGCATCATTCCAGATATGAACACCAAAAGGCTCTATTCTGACGTCATTGGTAATAACCAAAGAGACCGGTCTGAATATCCCCATAGGCTGAGAGCCTTCAGAAAAGCCCCATTCGCCGGAACATCCTCCGCAAACCCAGGGAAGATCTGCAATAAAAGAGGGATGAGCAGCTTTTACTAAAATCTTATTTTCTTTGCCTAAAACAACCAGTTTGGTAATGTCTAATGTAAAAGTCGTTCTGCCACCTTTGTGTTCTCCGGCTTTTTGTCCGTTTACCCAAACTGTAGCGTAGGAACTCACTCCTTCAAAATACAGAAAAAGTCGTTTTCCTTTAGCTGATTTATCTAGTTTTAATAATTTTTGATACCAGGCAGTTCCGTGTAAATTTCCGTGTTTTGTTCTTCTAAAACCATAATATTGATCCCAATTGTGCGGTACATTGACCTGCTGCCATTGTGCGTCGATTTTTGGATTCTTTACAAAGGCTTCTTCTTGTTTTGGAAGCTGGTCTAAAACAATCGTAGCCCAAGCCGAGTTCAGCGAAATTTCCTGACGAAATTTTGCTGAACTATTGTCCTGACTCCAAACAAGACAACTACCTGAGCAAAAACAAAAAATAAAAAAAACTATTTTCTTCATATTTTTAGTAAACCATATAAGTGATATAAGGCAATTTTAGTTTGTGTTGCTGTTTTCTAATTAGACCAGACAGGTTTTAAAAAAACCTGTCTGGTCCGGATAACGTTTGGTTTGCGTGAGGGATGGCAGTGGAGCTCTTTTTTGAGGTGATTTTTTATCACCTCAAAAAAAGCGGGAACGTACAGCCCGACCCGAAGGGTCACGCCCAAATTATATGCTTTATTCTAAATTTTATTAATAAAACAACCAGTCTATTGCACCTTTTTCTCCTGCATCGATATACCCCACATCACGTGGCGTTACGGTTTGATTGGCGTCTATAAATCCTAAAATCAATACTCTTCCTTTGCCTAAATCCAGTTTATTTTCTCCGGGCTGAAAGGTATAGGTATGAATGTTTACACGTGGTAATTCTTTAAGATTCATAGCACTCGCTAAGATCACTTCGGCTTGACCGTGTGCATTTCCGGCAGCATCTGTCTCTAAACTTGGCGGAAACAAAAATCTCTTCTGGTCTGAATTGAAATAACCTACAACCAGTTTTACGGCTTTGGTATTTTTGAATTTCAGCTGTGTCCCGTTTTCATTCTGAGATGTTTCGTCGAATGTAATTCCTTTCAGGTTTTGCAATTCAGGTGCCACTTTAGTAAGCTCAGAAATTGGTGTTCCGTATACTTTTGTTCCGTTTTTTACTGCGTAAGTTCCTTTGCTTTCACTTAATAAAGTGACTTCGGCAGTTTGCCACGGTTTACCTTCTTTAGTTTCTATTTTGCCATCTTTTGATGATTTCAATAATCCTAAATTCCTTTTAAAATTAACCAATTCACGTTCGTAATGTGGTAATAATTCTTTCCATGTTTTGTTATTTCCGTCGTCTCCACCAATCGGAATACGGCGTTGTGCGGTTTGCATACTATTGGCATACCAATACGTATCTTTTGTAAGATCGACCAATAATTCATAATATTCGATACTTTTTTCTAAATGCGGAAGCGCTTTATCAAGATCTGAAATATCATTTGAATAACTGTATCTTAAAACCAATAACGCCGCTTTTACTTTTTCTGAAAAGAAATCAGCGAAAGCTTTATAAGCATGCATATCGTTTTTAAGGCGTAAAAACTCCTCTTTGTCTTTCGTTACTTTAGGTTCGGCTTTGTCTATCGCTTCAACAGCTAATCTGCCGTGTTCTGTGATTTCGGCAATGATTTGAGTTGGAAGTTCCCCTGAATGCGGTTCTTTATTCCATTCTTTTTTGGCATATTCTAAAAGCAATTCGCCGGCAGGTCCGCAAGATTCATGAAATCCCGGATACACACGCCATTTTGCCGGATTAACCAACTGGCTTTCGAACATTCCTAATAATAAAGTCTGACGGTTTCCTTCTGTAATTCCGAAACGTCTTAGTGTTTTTGGAGCAATTTCTCCCGTTTCTTCGTAGGCTTTTAGAATATTATTTGCCGCTTCTAAATCTGTTCCGTATTTAGCCGCTAAATCTTTATCCCAGAATTTAACCTCTTGATTTCTGTCTCTTTTGCTGTCCCACGCATATCTTGCCCAGGCTTTGTACCAAATCCAGTCGCGGTCCATTTCAAGAATTCGTTCGCCTGTTTTTGTTTTATCTGCTGAATAAGGCCAATCCCAATACGATGCCTGAGGATATAAATGTAATGCATTAGCACCGTGAACACTGTGCATTGCTTTTACCGTTTTCTGGATAAAATCAGGTGAACCGTATCTAAATGGCTCTAAATTGGCCAGAATATGTACATTCTCGATATGAATAGATTTTAGAGCACTTAACTGTTTATGGGTTTCTCCCCATGGTCCGCCAGGTGTATAAGTGGTCAATGATTCTCCGGTATATTTACTTTCTGTATATAAGTTTTTGTACAACGGAAGCGATTTTTCCATTACCAAAGGACCATCAGTATCATGCGAACGCAATATAATTGGCGGCTCGTCTGTTCTTCCCAAGGCTTTTAAGCCATCCTGAACTCCGGGAATAATAGTTTTAGTAAACCATTCAACATCATCATCGATAGTATTTATAGCTTCGCCAAGGCAAACCAATAAACCAACATTTGGGTATTTCTCTATAAAAGCCGCAATTGATTTTCTGGTATAATCTGAAAGTAAAGGCGTAATTGGTCGCGAACGATCCTGTGTTTTAATGTTATAATGCTCTGCAAAAGGCTTGGAAACAATGATATTATAAAACATCTGAATGACCCAGATCCCCCTTTTATTGGCTTCTTCTGTCAGGAATTTATAAATTTCTTCATTCTTTTTGAAATCTTCTTCGCTTACTTCAAGAGCAAACGGGTAATCTTTGAGTTTTACTAAAGAAGCAAAAGGATGCCCGTTCCATAAATACAGAGAGTTCATTCTGTTATCGACCATCATATCGAGATACTTGGTCCATAATTTTTTATCGTAAAACCAGGGAAAAGTTTCCGGTGTATACGGATATTCGTAAACGTCTCTGCCCGGAAGGTAGGTCGTTTTCTGCATACCAATACAAGCACCTCTTAAAACCATTTCAGGGCTGTCTTCGATATTTATTTCGGTTGGGATCTTACCTGAAGTTTTAATGCGATCTGCTAACTCCATTGCGCCATACAAAACTCCGGAAGCATCAGTTCCTTCAATATAAATGATATTTTTTTGGGTACGAATTTGAAAACCTTCTTTTTGGATCAGTTTACTATCATCGATTTTAGCATTCTTTGCATTTTGTTTCCAAAAATCAGTTCCTTTTTCTCCAAGAACGATTATAGTCTCTTTTGATTTTTTAGGCATTTTATCAGAAGAAATCATTTTGATTCCTTTTATTGATGCAATTTCAGAGAGTTTCTCTGCTCCAAACTGGGCTCTTGGGGATTTTGAATCACTAACTATAGTCACATTTTGCGCTGTCGCAAAAGAGACATAAAAACCTAAAAAAAGTAAACTTAAATATTTCATGGTATTGTAATTTTATTCTTGAAAATTTTATTTCAATTAAATCTGCAAAATCTGCCTGTATGTAAATAAATCTGCGCGAAATTTTTGCACGCAGATTTAAGCAGATCAAAAAAAAAAAAAAAAAACTATTCGTAAAAACGTATGCAATTAGTGTCTTATTTAATTCTGGAATATGCGTTTTAAATAAGCCACATTTGCACCATAATTGGCTTTTACATTGTGTACTTGTGTAACGTCTCTGGAACGCTCAACGATCAGCCAGCCGCTCCATTTCATTTCGTCAAGTGTTGTTTTTATTTTTGGCATATCAATCGCAGTGTCGTTTTCTAACCATACTTTGTCTGTGTTCGATGCATGAATTTGTGCCAGATGCTTTTTGCCTAAAATCTTTAATTCGCTTACAATGTCTCTTCCGTTGTCTACAGCATTTGCAAAATTGAAAGAGCTTTTAATGTATTTAGAATCAATTTCTTCGAGTAATTTTTTCTCTTCGGTAGCGTCTAATGAAGTTTCGATTGCAATAACACCTCCAATTTTACCGACTTGTTTTCCTGCCCATTTTAATCTTTCGATAATTACCGGACGCAATTCTGGATTTTTAACCAAATCACTTTCTGTACCTAGAGGAAGATAAGCGACTTTTACTTTCATGTCTTTCATTGCTTTTGCACAATCTTCGATCATTGGCACTATGGTTTCTCTCTTGGCAAAAGACTGCGCATAAAATCCGGACATGGCAATAGAACTGATTCCAACATTCAACTCTTTGGATTTATCGAGAAATTTTTGCCTTTCGATCGGATCGCCAAGTTTACTGTCAAAAGTTGGTCGGTTTCCCAGACCTCCCATATCCAGTTCGATTCCGTCAGCTTTTATTTCGGCTGCCAAAGCAAAAGAACCCAGTTTTTGTCTTTTTAAAATCATCCAGTCGCAAACCGCCACTTTATAACGCTGTTTGTTATTAGATGACTGAGCCGTCGCACAACTGTTGAATGCTGTTGATAAAGCAACAAGAAATGCGATAAATAATTGTTTTTTTAGAAATGATTTCATGCCTCTATTTTTTAAGGCCACAGATTAAAATTATTAAAATGATTTTTAAATTTAATTGAATCTGCTAAATCTGCTAGAGTTAATTTTTTCACGCAGATTTGGCAGATTTTTCAATCATTTAAATCTTTTAATCTGTGGCAATATCCTTTTAAAATTACTCTTCTTCTGCCTTTACAGCCGTTACCACTTTGTTTTCTTCACCAGGCCAGATTCCGTTTTTGATCGGAAGTGTTTTTAATTTGCTTGGATCAATTTTTACGTATTTTAGTTTTTCCCTTCTCCATGTATACACGATGTGTACCATCCCGTCAGAACTCTGGATCATCGACGGATAAGAATACTGACTGATTTTTGAGTCTTCCAGAACTAATGCTGCATTCCAGTGAATTCCGTCTTTAGAAACTGAAACATTCAAAGGTGTTCTTGGCCCTTTTGCTTCTGTTCCCGGAGGCAAAACGTGATTATAGACTAATAAATGTCTTCCGTCTTTAAGGGTTACGGCATCCGTTCCGGAGTTATTATTTGGCAGACCAATGAGTTCTATGTCTGACCATGTTTTTCCGTTATCTTTAGAAAATGTACTAAAAATAGCTCTGTTTCTTGTTCTTCCAATTGCCTGTATACTTCCGTCTTTATGAAAAAGAATACTGGGCTGAATGGCATTTATTTTTTGTTTTCCTCTTGATAAAGTATCGCCCATGACCCATGTTTTTCCAAAATCAGGCGTACTTTCCATGCGAAGTCTCCAGCCATCACCTTCGATACTTGAAGGGCATAATAGAGTTCCGTTACTTAATAAAACAGGTTTGTTTTTGATTGGTCCCAAGAAACCTTCTGGCATTTTTTCAGCTTCAGACCATGTTTTTCCGTTATCAGACGAAGTTCTGATTACACCCCACCACTCAGATGGTTTTGGACCAATTTTGTAGAAAAGTATTAAATCTCCACCCGGAACCTGATATAAAACCGGATTCCATGTTGGCAATCTCGGGCCTTCTTTCATCACACCGTCAGCGACTTTTACACCTTCGCTCCATTTATCACTTCCTTTAGGTTTGATGCTTACATAAATACAAACATCAGGATTTCTTTCGTGCGTTCCTCCAAACCAGGATGACACTAAATCTCCATTTGCAGCCTCAACAATTGTTACAGCGTGACAAGACGGATAAGGCGCTTTATCGTATATAAATTCATCTACTAAAATTCCTTCTTTCCACGTCCTGCTTTGTAATGTAGGTTTACAACTTCCTAAAAAAAGCAGTCCAAAAATGACACATGTTAGTTTTATAATCTTCATTCCTGATTTTATTTTGAATTAAATTTTTTGGTTTTTTATGCATTCCTAATAATTTTTCGCACAAAATTATTTATTAAGTGTAAAAATGACACTAAAAAATTAAAGATGTGTCCTGTACTGTCCCGAATTTTAAAAAATGTCTTGACTTTTTCAGTTTTGAAGACAGAAAATTTAAGCATCCATTAAAAATGATAAAATCTTTGTCAAAGCTTTACACTTTGACAAAGATCTAAAACAGCATTATGCCCGCTACAATTCAGATATTCCTATTTTACATTTACAACATAGGAACCTGAAGGCAATGTCAAAAGAATTTTATTATTTTCTTTGGTATAAGCCAAATTTGTTTTATCCAGCTTCTTATTATCTACTAATACACTTGAAACATTCATTGCAGGCAAATAAACTATGGCAGATGTATTTGCCGGAATGGTAATATTCCATTGCAAACTTTTTTTAGTTTTCTTCCAGTTGCTTTTTATCGTTCCGTGAATTGATTCATAAGAAGCATTCACAAACGTTAAGTCCGTTTCAAAATCCGGTTTCATAATAATTTGTTTGAACCCCGGAGTTTCGGGATTGCTTTTAATTCCGGCAATATTCTCATAATACCAAATCAATAAATCGCCTAATAACATGACATGGTTTTGCGAATTCATTTTAGGATCGGCAGTATTTCCGTTCCACAATTCCCAAATGGTTGTCGCGCCGTTTTTAGCCATATACCCCCAACTTGGGTACGTATCGTTTGATGCCAGTTTATAACTTAAATCCGGTCTTCCGTATTCAGATAACGTTCGCATTAAAAACTGGGTTCCAATGACTCCGGTACTAATATGACCTTTGTAGGTTACTTCGACTTCATGAATAATATTATCAAATACTTTTGACTCCAGGTTTTCAGCAACCATCCCAAAGGCCAACGGAAGCAGATTTGCCGTTACAGTATTATTTGCATAATTGTTTTTTGATGCATTGAAAAACTTCGCATTAAAGGCTGTTTTCACTCTTTCAGAAAGTGAATTATAATATTGAATGTCTTGCTGGTTTGTACCGTTAATTGCCGCAAATTTTTTCATCTTCTGCAATAAATGATAATAAAATGCACTTGCAATTAATTCTCCATTAGTTGTTCTGGCTGAGTCTTTGGAGTGAATTAATTCTAAAGATTCCGGTGGAACGCACCAATCTCCGTATTTGTCTTTGGTCATTAAATCCTTCACCAGATAATTCTGTTCCATATACACCACCCATTTTTTCATGGAGGAATAATGTTTTTCGATTACTTTTTGATCGCCAAACTGCTGGTACAACATATCGGCAACCGTGATATAAGTTCCCGGCCAGGTTACATTATCACCGTAATAGCGCCAGAAAGCCGGTGCGACATCGGGAATTCCGCCGTCAGCCGTTTGTGCATTTTTTATATCGTCGAGCCATTTGACATACAAGGTTTGATTATCGAATAAAAAACTTTCTCCATAAGCGCCCGTTGTTCTGTCGCCAAGCCATGGCTGACGCTCATTTCGCTGCGGGCAATCGATTGGCATTCCTTTATAATTTCCGCTAATTCCCCAATATGCATTTTTGAAAATCTGGTTCATGACAGCGTCAGATGATTCGAAAGTTCCCGTTGTTTTAATGTCGTCATACACTACTTTTCCAACAAAATTATCTAACGCTGGCTTTGTTGTATATCCTGAAACCTCGACAAATCTAAAACCGTGAAAAACAAAAGTAGGTTCCCAAATTTCTTCACCTTCGCCTTTTAAAGTATAAACATCAGTAGTTCTTGCATCACGCAAATTTTCTATGTACAAAGAACCGTCTGCCTGCAATGATTCGGCAAATTTCAGCTTAATTTTATCTCCGCTTTTTCCTTTTACTTTCAGTTGCAGCCAGCCTACCATGTTTTGCCCCATATCTAAGATATAAGTTCCTTTAGGCGTTTGTTTGATCGAAATAGGTTTTACCTCGCCCATAATTTTCATATTCGGTGTCATTTGCGCTTCATAAAAGCCACCCGGTTCCTGAACATATTCTGCCAACAGCCACTTTTTATCATCGAAATTGACCGTGCTCCAATTTTTCATTTCTTTACGGGCATCGTATTCTTCTCCGTCATATTCATTGTTGGATAAGATTGGGCCATTTGTGGTCACTTTCCAGGTATCATCTGTTCTAATAATCTCTTTGCTTCCGTCTGTATATTCGACAAATAACTGAAGCGCCATTTTAGGGTAACCAAAAGTTTTAATTTTATAAGGTTTAAAATCCTGACGCATCGTAAAAAAACGTCCGTTTCCTAAAATCGTCCCCAACATATTTTTACCTTCTTTTAGTTGAGAAGTCACATCAAAAACATTGTATTTTACATTTTTGGTATAATCAGTCGGAACGGGAGCTAAAACCTGATCGCCAATTTTATTTCCGTTAATGTACAACTCATACAAACCCATTCCCATGATATAGACCTTCGCATTTTTGACTTGTTTCTTTAAGTTGATCTCTTTTCTTAAATAACGAGCTGATAATCTCGAATACTGAGAAATACTATCTCCCGCAGCAGCTTTTTCATAACCAATCCAGCGTGTTGATTTCCAATCAGCATAATTCATGATTCCCATACTAAAATGAGCTTTTTCTACCGATTGAATTTCTCCTTTATTGGTCCAGACAATTACTTTCCAAAACGCATTTTGGCGGTTCTCCAGTCGTTTTCCGTTATAAACAATATGAACAGATTTGTCACTTTGTACTTTGCCACTATCCCATAAATCTGCTTTATTAGCATTCAGATTCTCTAAAGTAGAAGCTACAACAATTTGATAACCCGTTTGTTCTACATCATTTACACCAGCATTTATCTGCCAGCTCAATCGTGGTTGAACGACATCAATTCCTTCAGGATTGCTGAGCATTTCGCATTGTAAATTAATAACGCTGACTTTGTTTTGGGCTTTCGCCGAAATTGAAATCAGGGTTATAATGATGAATGTAAGAGGTAAAAAAAACTTTTTCATGGTATTATTTTTTATGCGCTTTAAACCCGACAGTTTTAAAAAAAATGCCGGGTCTTATGAGTGATTGAGAAATCAATTTTATCAGGACTTCTTTTTATTTTTACAGAGAATAAATATTGCCATATCTACCCCTTATTTTATCCATTAAACTTAAATCCTGAACTAGAATATTCCTCTCCTTAAGCATGTTATGGGCGTTCCAGCGAATTTTCCAATTGGTATCTTTTGTTTTCTCTCTCAGTTTTGAAATAACGGACTGTTTGATTCCTATACCGTCAAAATCCAGCCAATATTCTAACAAGGACAAAGAATTAAAACGAATTTCTAATATTTTATTATCGAGCTCTTTAACCAATATTTCTCTCACTTTCTCCGCATCTAAAGAATCCGTTTCATCCACTGTAATATTCTCCAAAAGCGGATACAGCTGTGCCATTTTATTTTGATTTATGGCAATTTCAAAAACCCTTGCAAACTCTTTAGTTAAAAAATCATTCCAAAAACTATAGTTTTCGCATTCAGACAAAGAATAATAAATAAGACTAATTTTATCTGTTTCTAAAAATAGTTTATCAGTGCAAAAACGTTTTAACTCCTCAATATTATCTCTGCATAGTTTTTCTATTTCTGCTTCTACTTTTTCTGATGCTTCAAAGTCAAGATTTGAATATTCTTCGTAGCTAATTATACTTTCTAATGCCATTTTAGTAATTTAAATTTTGCTACAATTTACATTAATTAGCAACCAATCGCTCCAATCTCTCAGAAAAAGCAATTTCCTTTCCGTTTTTAAAGATCCTGAAACCTTTTCCTTTTTTATATTTTTCTCCTGTTTTGTCCCAAAGAATTGTAATGATATTACCGTGGTATAAAACATTGTCCAGACAAAACCAGTCCCATTTGTCTTGCGGAATCAACGGATTCACTTCTATTTTTTCATCTGCTCTTGGTCTTAAACCTACCAATCCTGTAATCATTAAATCATTAAAGGTCGAGTGATTGTAATAACGGCTGCGTTCTCTGTCTCCCATTAACCAATATCCGGTTGTTTCATCAAGATATTCTCCCAAATAAGGTCTTCCGCGATAATATTGTGATTCTACGTACAGGTTCATTTGCTTGAAATAATCCGGCTTAGCGACAAAATTCTGATCATAGTTATTCAATACATTCGCCAAAGCAGTTAAAGTCTGAGAACTCGCAAAAGGCCAAATCGCACCGTCCCATTCACAAGTTCCGGTTCCGTGTGATCTAAAACGCGGACTTCTGCGTTCTGCAGTGGTTAATCCAAACGGTGCCGAAAATCCTTTTTCATCCTTAATCTGTTCCCACGCTTTTTCAAAACCTTTGTCTTTTTGTGGCAGGTTAAAATACCACGGAATAAATCCAATTGCTTCTCTAACCTGTGCTAAAGTATCTTTTTCTGTAAAGGTTTCAAAGAATTCACTTTTACTGTTCCACAGTTTTGTTTCTACTAACTTTTGCAGTGTATCTGCTTTCGCTTCAAAATAATGCTCTTGTTTAGGATCTCCTTTCAGCTTTGCAATATTCGCCAAAGCTTTAGCATTTCCAAACATATAACTGTTGATCGTTGGGCGTGCATTTCTAAATTTTCTGGCTCCGCTTAATGATTCTTCCATTCCGTCTTTTACATCAAACTGCCAGAACAAACCATCTTTACGTTTTCTGTCACCTTCCCAGGCTGCATATTCCGCAACCAGATCCGGATACATATCCAGCAAAAATTTATCATCTTTATTCACTAAATAACGATTGTACAATGCATCGGCTGTCCAACTGCTAAAAGTTCTGAGCTTTTTCATCGGTTTACCCTCATTTCCCCTAAACCATAAATGTACATCCTGTTCAATATATTCCGGATTGTGCAACCATCTGAATTCATTAATGTGATGCCCCAAAGCGCAACTGATCATATTGTATTGATCCGCATACGACCGATCTACCAAAAACTCTGTAATTGCATATCCCTGAGGTGTTTTCTTAATGTGTTTTCGCGCACTCCACCATCTGAAATAATAAATCTCCTCAAAATTCTGCTGCGGACATTCAAACAACGGAATATTTTTTTCCATCCAGCCCCACGCACTATCATTCGGAATTGCAAATTTTAAATTTTCCTCTTCCATCGTGTTGAAATAATCAACGTAATGTTTGAAGTTTTCTTTTTTCAAAATTATCGCCGTTCCTTTATTAGAATGACTTAATCCAGATTTGCAACTTATGTTTAAAGTTGAAATCAGGATCATGAAAGCTATTATTTTGTATTTAAAATGATGTAACATATTTTAATTTATTATTATAAAATTCATTCTTTGGGCGTGCCCCTCCGTAAAAACTCCGGAGCGTGCTGTCCGTTCCCGCTTTTTTTTGTTCGGCAAAAGCCTCTCAAAAAAAGAGCTCCACTTCCATCACTCACGCAAATCCACCGCATCAAGACCTGACAGGTTTTTAAAATCTGTCAGGTCTAACCGCATTTATATTAATTGCCATAAAAAGTAAAAGTCTGTCCCGCTTTCATCTGCACATCATACTCATTGTACTTTGGCAATTGTACTTTAGACAATTTTGCTTCTTTAGCAATAATTGGCTTTTTTACTTCAACATCATAAAACAAAGGATTTGTGTTTTCTCCTTTTGCTTTTTTAAGCGAAATTCCTTTATCTCCTTTTAGTATATTCTCTACTTTTAATCTACAGTTTCCTCCTAATTTTGAATAAATTTTTAAAGTTGAAACTTTATTGTTTTTCCAGCTCATATCAATTACAAAACCACCTCTTGCAACAAGACCTTTAATACTTCCATTTTTCCAAACACCTGGTAAAGCCGGAAGTAAATGAATCGCGTCTTCCTGACTTTGCATCAGCATTTCGGCTAATCCGGCTGTACAGCCAAAGTTACCATCAATCTGAAACGGCTGATGCGCATCGAGCATATTCGGATACGTTCCACCGCCTTTTCTTTGTTCTGCAGTAACCAAATGCAACTGATCCTGCAATAATTTATAAGCGTGATCTCCGTCTAATAATCTGGCCCATAAATTCACTTTCCATCCCATTGACCAGCCCGTAGATTCATCTCCTCTGTAATTCAATGAATTCTTTGCCGCTTCAAATAATTCCGGTGTTTTTATTGGAGAGATCTGATTACTTGGAAACAAACCATACAAATGCGAAACATGTCTGTGTTTGTCTTCCGGATTGTCCCAATCGTTCTGCCATTCCTGCAACTGACTGTGTTTTCCCACTTTCATTGGAGGCATTTTAGCCAAAGCTTCACTTAGTCTTTTTGTATAAGCATCATCAGGTGCCACTATTTTTGATGCTTTTATTACATTCGTAAAAAGATCAAAAATCAATTGATTGTCCATTGTTGTCCCCGATGCAATTGTCGCTTTTCCGGTTCCTCCTGCATGCGTATTTTCAGGTGAACTTGATGGCACCACAACCAAATAACCTGTATTGGGGTCGATGATCATGAAATCTAAAAAGAAATCTGCGGCACCTTTTATAACAGGATAAATTTCTTTTAAATAATTTTTATCTCCTGTATATAAATATCTTTCCCATAGATCCTGGCTTACCCACGCGCCGCCTGTTGGCCACATTCCCGATGCAGCAGAATCTACAGGTGCCGTTACGCGCCAAATATCAGTATTATGATGCAGTACCCAACCACTTGCGTTGTACATCATTTTTGCTGTTTCTGCTCCCGTTATACTTAATTCTTTTGCCATTTGAATAAACGGCTCGTGCATTTCTGAAAGATTCGTTATTTCTGCCGGCCAGTAATTCATTTCGGCATTTATGTTTGTCGTGTATTTACTGTCCCATGGCGGTGTAACCATATCATTCCAGATACCTTGCAAATTTGCAGGTTGTCCGCCCGGTTGTGAACTTGAAATTAAAAGATAACGACCAAACTGAAAATACAAACTCGCCAATTGCGGATCAAATTGTTTAGAGAAGTCCCGGATTCTTTCGTTCGTTGGTTGCTTTGCCACTTCATTTGTGCCTAAATCAAAAGAAACCCTGTTGAAAAATTTTTGATAATAGGCAACATGATCTTTTTTGATACTGGCAAAATCTTTGGTTTCGGCTTTAGCCAAATAGGCTTTGCTTTTGGCTACTTCATCTTCGGTTATATCCTGATAATTCTTAAAATTTGTGGCGATCGAAATAAAAAACGTTACTTCATCGGCTTTGTTAATGCTGATGATTCCGTTGCTTGCTGAAACTTCTCCACCTTTATTTTTAGCTATTAATCGTCCCTGAAACTTTACCTTTCCTTTTACACCTTCAAAATTGCTTCCGGTTCCCGAAAGTAAAATCTGACTACCCTCAGTTCCTGAAACGGTTTTATCAAGCGGGCTATTCATAAAAACATTAGCTGTAATTTGTCCCGGCTGACTTGCCGAAAGTTTTACCACAATTACCTGATCTGAAAATGAGGTTAAAATTTCCCTGGTAAATTCTACTCCGTTTACGGTATATTTTACTTTTGCCGTAGCATTTGCAATATCTAAATCCCTGTAATAATTTGAATATTTTTGATGTCCGGGAAACGAAATATAAACGCTTCCAAAAGTCTGATATGGCATTCCGTCATTGGTTTGCGACATAATATCCTGTGTGGCCAATTCCTGCGCTTCATCAAATTTTCCGTCAAAAATTAATTGTCGGACAACTGGCAAAGCTTTTAATGATTTCGAATGTGCATTGCTGTTTGGTGAACCTGCCCAAATGGTTTCTTCGTTCAATTGCAGACGTTCGACAGCCGGATCTCCAAAAACCATTGCTCCCAAACGGCCATTGCCCAAAGGCAAAGCTTCATTCCAGATTGCAGCGGGTTTATCGTACCAAAGTTTTAGATCACTTGTTGTCTGCGCTGTTGCAGTTACCGAAAAAATTCCGGCACAAATCACAGTTATTTTTTTTCTTAGGTTCATATTATTTTTTTTTCGGCAAGAATTACTCGAATGGCGCTAATTCTTGCTTTATTTTTATTACAATTTCTCTAATTTATTTAGCCACAGATTAAAGAATTTTCATTGATTAAAATCTGCCAAATCTGCGTAAAAAAGTCACTCTAATGTTTTAATCTGTGGCAGAAATTTAATTCGTGAATTCGTGGCTATTTTTTTTACATCTTACTTCTTAACTTCATAAATCTTGTTATTTTTCTCTCCGAACATATCATATAATTTATTGATGTCTTTTAAAGCATTTTTAGGCAGATTTTCAGCTTTATTACCAAAAACATATAATTTATCATAGGGTTCAATTACACAAGTCGATTCATCTATTTCGCCTTTTGCGTTTTTTACTTTATTTAAATCCAAACCTAAATATTTTGCCATAAAGGGATACAAAGCCATACGTTTTGAAACTCCAAAATCGTGTCCTTCTTTAGCAAAATGAGCATTTTCTACCAGATCTTTCTTTCCGTATAATTCGTACGTTCTTTGGATAAAAGGAAATTCAAGTTCCGGAACTGCAAGCGTCCAGTCTTTTCCGTCAGAAACAATTAATTGTGGTTTTGGCGCCATCATTGCAGAGATTTCCGCATTATTGGTTCCGTTTCCACAAAGATGTATTCCGCGTCCGCTTTCGCAAGGACAGCCTCCTGAAAAATGCGAAGAAACCATGACAACGGGAGCCGAAACTGTAATTCGATCGTCTAAAGCGGCCAAAAACATCGTGTGTGATCCACCACCGGAACCTCCGGTAACACCTACTTTTGAAACATCAGCATTTTTAGTCGTTGCCAGATAATCTAATAAACGGATTCCGCTTAAAACCTGAACAGTTGAAGCAATACTATTTCTGTGTGTTTCTTCGGGAAATTGCAACAATGATTCTCCCCACGCAAACAAATCATAACTCACTACAATGGCGCCCATTTTTGCCATAACAGCGCAACGGTATTGTTCGTCTTTTCTGTATCTTCCATCTCCAAAATGCCCGTCAGGCGTTAAGATGACTGGCGCTTTTTTATTGAAAGGATAAGGTCTGTAAATTGATCCCGTTACGTAAACACCCGGCAGAATTTCTAAACCAATATTTTCGATACTGTAATCTTTATAAATCCTTTTTGGAGTCAAAATAGGTTTTGACTTGGGCATTGGCGGTGCTTTGTCCAATGCGAAAGATGTTATCATACAGGCTTTAATTTCTTTTTTACGCGCTTCCCATTCGCCAACATTCGAATATAAAGTCGTTAAATAGGCCAAACGCTCTTTTCCTTTATCAACAGAAACTTTATGGTTCTCATATTTTCTGATGATGTAAGTTCCGTCCGGTTGTTTGAAATACATCAATTCAAACGGAGCCAGAATATTGGTCAGTGAAACTGCAAGATTTCCCGGTTCGATTCTCCAGTCGGCATAATCAAGTTCTTTTCCTTTTAACAAACCTCTGTCGTCATTAATGGTAACATGAAAAACCGTTTCGATTTTTTTGAGTGTTTCCGAAACAGGTTTTCTGAAATTTTCATCAGAAGTAACTTGTGCATTTGAACATGTCAATGCAAAAATTGAGGCTAGTATTGTGTATTTAATGTTTGTTAAATTCATCATATTCTTATTGTTGAAATTGGCCCACGGATAACACGGATTTTTTATTCTTTCCTTATTTTTTTGAATTACTTTTCATTTTATATTTAAAATATAAAATCCGTATGCCCATTTATATTTTACATTCTATTGTATATTTTCCTGATCCTAAATTTAAATCTTTTGCCAATTTTCCGTTTATTTTTATTTCTGATTGTACTGAAACCGGTAATTTTATTGTTGCAGTAGTATTCACAGGAATTTCAACTTTTAGAATTAATTTTCCGTCTTTCTTTTCCCATGCCGATGCAATAGTTCCGTAAATAGATTGGTACGTTGCTTTTACAAAAGTCATATCGCCTACAATTTCAGGCTGAATAAAAAAGTGTTTGAAACCCGGTTTTTGATCATCTGCCATAATTCCGGCTAAACTTTGATAAAACCATTCTTCGATTTGTCCCAACATAAAATGATTCCACGAATTTCCTTTTCTTGGATCCCATTGCTCGGTTAAAGTGGTTAAACCAAATTTGATCTGAAAACCATAGCCCGGAGCATCATAATGATTGTTCATTTTATACATCGTTTCGTTTTCGCCATTTTGAGCCAAAGTCTGAAATAAATAACGGTTTCCAACATCACCCGTTGTCAGTCGGTCGCCTTTTGCTTTTATATCTGCTAATAGATTTT
Organism: Flavobacterium aquidurense; assembly: GCF_002217195.1. Classification (NCBI taxonomy): domain Bacteria; kingdom Pseudomonadati; phylum Bacteroidota; class Flavobacteriia; order Flavobacteriales; family Flavobacteriaceae; genus Flavobacterium; species Flavobacterium aquidurense. The sequence goes on from NZ_MUGR01000035.1 coordinate 46,827, forward strand.
GCATTACTGCAGCCTTGTATTGCGGTTCTACGATATCCATAAAAACCGGAACAGCATTACTAAACTGACTGTTAGTTCCGTACTGTTTGGTTTCGGGATTGAAAAACTCTTTATTGAAAGCATTTTTTATTTCAGAAGTCAAAGTTTCATACTTAGCAATATCATCTGTTTTATGCAACAATTTTGCTGCTTTTGCCACCAAACTTGCTCCATAGAAATAATGAGAAGTTGCCGAAAGTGCAATCGGACTATTCTTAGAATATCCGGCAGCATGCGTTCCGTAATCGTACCAATCGCCTAATCCGTGTGACACAATATGATTGGTCGATTTAGACGTTAAATAATCAACATATTTCTTCATTACAGGATAATATTTCTCTATTAAGGAAGGGTCTCCGTAATATTGATAATACATCCAGGGCAAAATAACTCCTGTTACGCCCCACTCCGGAGAATCTGTAAAATCACCTCCAAAAATAACATATTCAGGAACGATACTCGGAATTAAACCATTTTCTCTCTGTGAATCTGAGATGTTTTGCATGGTCGACGGAATGTAACTTTGGAGATTATAATTGAACATTAATCCCGGACCGTTTAAATGAATTTCTTCTAACCAACCCAATTTCTCGCGTTGCGGACAATCTGTAAAAACACTCTGAAAATTACTCTTTATGGAGTTGTTGATCAGTTCATGTGTTTTATTGAAAATGGTATTCGAAGATTCAAAAGTTCCCGCTTCTCCTGCTGAATTATAAATGAAATTTGATTTTAAATCTACTAAGGTTGGCAGATTTTCATTTTTCGTTTTTTTGTAATTGATATTCTCAATCTGAACGTATTGAAATCCATAATAACTGAATTTTGGCTGCCATTCTTCTATGCCTTCTCCTTTTAAAGTATAATCATAATAATAGGGTTTTCCGGATCTTCCCTGCCCTATTGTTCCGTCATCATTTAAACCTTCTCCCACCCAGACACGAACGGTCTGACCTTTTTTTCCTTTGACTTTTATGGTGGTGAATCCCGAAAGATTTTGTCCCATATTAAACACATAAAAATTAGGTTTCAGTTCTTTTACGGAAGCAACATTATATTGTTTCTGAATTGTAATTGGCGGTGCTGTCTGCGCTCTTAAAACTCCTTTTGGTGCTTCCTGAACCACTACTTTTTTCCAATCTGAATCATTGAATCCTGCTTCGTTCCAGCCTTTCTGTTCTAAGTTGGCGTTGTAATCTTCTCCTCCAAAAAGACTATTGTATGTAATGGGGCTTTTGCTGTATTTCCAGGTTTCATCGGACTTTATAAAATCTTCTGAACCGTCTTTGTACACGACTTTCATTTTCAGAAATAAAGTTGGCGGACCAAAGCTTACAAAAAACTTAGTATATCGTTCAGCAAGTGTATTATACATTCCGTTTCCAAGAAGAACACCCATTACATTTTCGCCGTTTTTCAGTTCTTTAGCGCTTAATTCATACGTGTTATAGTTAACCGTTTTGTCATAATCTGTCCATAAAGGAGCGAACTCACTATTGCCTATTTTCTTTCCGTTAATCGTTAATTCGTAATGTCCCAGACCTGAAATATAAACTACTGCTTCTTTAATTTCTTTTGCAACCGTAAATGGCTTACGAAGCATAATACTTCTGCGTGACAAAGAATCTGAAGCATTAATTATTGCGTCCTTTTTTTGCCTGTTAAAAGTTGCCGTATGGTAATTTCTTCCTTCCGGTAAGTGGCTGTTGGCTTTTGTAATGGCTCCAATCCAGATCGGATTCAAAGTTGAGTCTAAAGGAGCAATTCTGAAAGATGCCGTTTCACTCCATTTAGAAAACTTGCCTGATTGATTCCATACTTTGACCTTCCAGAAGTATTTGGCTTGGTTTTTTAACGGGCTCCCTCCATAAGTGATCTGCAAATTTTTATTTGAATTTACCCTTCCGCTGTTCCAGATATCGCCTTCATCAATTTTTAGTTTTTCTTCAGAAGATGCAACCAAAATCTGATAGCCTATTTGGGATGAATTGAATTCTTTTGAAACCAATTGCCAGCTTAATCTCGGCTGATTTTCAGTAACTGCCAAAGGATTTACGGTCATTTCGGTAGTTAAATGCACAGCGGAAACTTGCCCTTTCGAGATAAAAGTGACAAAGAAAGCAAGAGCTAATACTATATTTTTAAAGTTCTTCATTATTATTTTTTTGTCTGCAAAATGCTTATTTCACGAAGATTTAACAGATTATGCTGATTACTTTTTCGCCACGAATTCACGAATTATTTTTAATCATAACTTAAATAAAAATTCGTGAATTAGTGGCTGTTTAATTTTTTACAATTTCTTCGTAATCAACGATTGAATATTAAATACCGCTTCAGGAATTAATTTTCCGGTTTGCGGCAGATCATCATAATCATCTGTGTCCGGTGCTGTGTCCGGATTGGGCGTATATCTTTGTTCTCCTGTGCGGAACATAATACGCTCAAAACCATCTACGGGAGCATAAAAAATTCTCGTTGATTCTTTTTCGTTGTTTACTTTTATGGTATAGGAACGTGTTTTAACATTCAGTTTCACGTTTACTTTGTATTCTTTTCCGGCTTCGTATTTTGCGATGGTATTAAAACGGGCTCCGGTTTTTGTTTTCAATTGTCCATCTGAATCAAAAGTCAGTCTTACAGCTGGTGATCCTTGTTTGTTTTGAAATTCAATCTGTAACAGACCATGATTGTTTTGTTCCGGTTTAACGGTAAAAGTTACTTCCATTTTTTCGGAAAACGGAATAACACGCTCTGCACGGGAATAATCAAAATAATCCTGATCTCTTAAAGTCAGCCATTTTTTACCATCAGCTTTCTTTTCTATTTTGGTTGAAGCCCAGGATAAATCATAGGTATTCCACAGTTTTAATTCTTGCCCGTCAGGAAGCTCGCTAAACGTATCATTTACATCTTCGGTAACTTTAGAAACTACCGGAACAGGAATCGACGCTACCCAAATATCTTCTTTGTTTACGCTGTAACTAACCCAAAGTTTTCCGTCTAGCGGAGTTCCGTCGCCTTCTGAAATTCCCCTTACATATTGTGGGCCTGCAGATTTGTAGTTTCCTCCATAACGCATTGGGCTTATCTCGCCGTGAACCAATAATAAATCCTTATAATTTAATCCATCATCACTGGTTGAAATTGCCAACGGCCAACGGTATTCTGACGGATTATAAACCGTCGCATAACGATTGTCTGATGTTTTTTGTCCCCAGATTTTAGCATTGCTGTTTACAAAACCGGGAGCACGCACCGGCATATATTCCCAGGATTTTCCGCCGTCTTTGCTTATCGAAGTTAAGGCATGTTTCCATAAACCCACTACATCTCCGTTAGGCAAATGATAAGAGCTAAGGGCTTTATACGGTTTCTTTAACGGAATTAATTCGTCATCTCTGTCCGCTTCTTCAACCCATTGTTGTAAAATCAAAGGATCTGAAAGAATTTCTTCGCAGGCTTTTTTCAAACCTTTGTCTTTGGCCTGTGTATAAAAGGGAAAAGCTGATTTTGATTTGTCCCATGATTTATTGTATCTAATGAAATAAATTTCTCCAAAACTTCCATCTTTTTTGATTTCACGAATTACACGTCCAATTCCTTTTCCGTCATTCGGATCGTCTTTTTCATCCATTGCAATTCCGTAGTATGCAAGAGCAAAAAGTCGTTTGTCTTTTGAGGTATAAAAACCCATTCTTTGGTGCATAATGGCATCCAGGTTTTTGGCAACGCCTTCTACTCCCTCTTTTTTCCATCCATCGGGAATGTGGTAAATAGGAAAAATTACTTTTGGCATTTTCCAGCTCACACCATCTTTTGAAGTCATGATGAATGTCTGGCTTGGCGGAATATGTTCTCCTGCAGGATCACTAAGGTATTGAAGATAAAAGCTATTATTCCAATACGCCATCGTTGGCTGATGATTGTATGTCCAGCCAAAACCATCTGCTTTTTCAGGATGCTCGCGGCTTGCACGCATAATTTGTGTAGCGTGAACTCCAATTGCCGGACTTAACTGACCGTGATGATAATCGACATTTGAAAGTGTTTTACCCACATAACGCACGGTGTCGTTTTGTGCATGTACAGCGGTACCAATCAATAGAATTGTGGCTGTAGTTAAGAGGTTGGTTTTTATGTTTTGGAAAGCAATCATTATTTTTATGTTTTTGTTTCACGCAGATTCTACAGTTGTGGCTGATTCTCGCAGATAAATTTAAATCTGCGTGAAATTTTATTTTCTAACTATTTCTTTTCAACTAATCCTTTTAAAACTTGTTCAGAGATTGTGGTGATCGTTCCGTGTTTGTGTCCTTCGGGAAGGCTTATTTTTGAGGAAACATCTTCAAAATGAACAAAATCTGAGGTACTCAAAGCTTTATAATTTTTTGAGCCGTAATTATCGTAATACAACAGCCATTTTTTACCCACTTTTACCACCGTTGGCCCTTCTGATAAATACTCTGTCAGGGGTTCTGAACTTTTATTGAATGGTCCTAAAGGTGATTTACCAAAAGCTACTTTTATATTGCGCATTGGCCTTGTATTGTCTTTCAAAACCAAAACATAATCTTTTTTGCCTTTTTTTACAATCACACAATCGATTACGCTAAAGCCTGGTTCGTAGTATAATTTTGTATCTGAGAAAGTTTTAAAATCTTTGGTCGTCACATAATACATTCTGTGGTTGTTTTTTTCTTCTTCTACTCCTTTTTCAAATCGGAATGGAATTGTAGATGCCCAAATAATAATGTATTCTTTTTTGACATCATCATAGAAAATTTCCGGTGCCCAAACGTTTATTACTTCCGGTTCATTTTTCATCACCGGAATGTATTCCTGTTTTGACCAATGAATCAAATCTTTAGAACTCGCGTATCCAAAACCGTTTCCGCCTTTCCAGTCCGTTGTCCAAACCATATGGTAGGTTCCGTCTGCGCCTTTTGTAATCGATGGATCACGCATTATTTTGCTGGCACCAATTTCGGGTTTCAAAAACGATCCTTCAAGACCTTTCCAATTGTAACCGTCTTCACTGTAGGCTAAATATAAACCTTCTGTTGCCGGTTCCCTGAACGATGTAAAAAGATAAATGTCTTTCTTTTTCTGCGAATAACTAATCGCAATAACGAAAAAGGTTATGATGATGACTATTTTTTTCATGTTGTGTTTCTTTTAAACTTTGTCAAAGTTTTGAACCTAGACAAAGTTGACTCATCAATTTTATTCTATAATTGCTTTTTTATCTAAGGCTGCTCCTTTTTTAACGGCTGTTGTAACGTTGTTAAAAACATTATTTTTTACAAAAACATTCTTAGTTTCTTTTCCGTTTGCTTCGATAAAAATGTCAGTTGCATTAAACGGGAAATTATTATTGATCATCATATTCGAAACATTATCAAGTTTGATCACCGGAACTCCTTTGATTGGTGTTGATGAACCTACATTGTCTAAAATAATGTTTTTTGAATCGGATATTTTAAAAGAAGAGCCAATTGACGCGTTTACTTTTACATCATGAAATTCAACATCTGTTGCTGTGCTTACCGTAAAACCTTCTTTTCCGTCCATATTAATATTGGAAAAAGTAACATTTTGAATTGGCATTTCGGTAATTCCTAAAATTTGCCCCGCTTTGTTTACATTCGAACCCGTAATATTACTCATGTGAATATTTCTGAAAATAGGGGTTTTCTCAGTTACGGGTTCTACTTTGGTATCTTTATCATAGAAAAGGCTCAATACAATGGCTTCTTCTTTTATGTTTTTCATTACAATATTGTCGACACGAATATCTTCTACAACTCCTCCACGACCACGAGCCGCTTTGATACGGATGCCGCGGTCAGTTCCGTCAAAAACACAATTTGAAATCGTCACTTTTTTAATTCCGCCCGACATTTCGCTCCCGATAACTACTCCACCGTGACCACTTAACATCGTACAATTGGTAATTGTAACATTCTCTGTTGGTCGGTTGTATTTACGGCCGTCTGCATCTCTGCCGGATTTAATGGTGATACAATCATCGCCCACACTGATATGGCAATTCGAAATGTGAACATTTTTACAAGAAGACGGATTAATTCCGTCTGTATTTGGTGAATGCGGATTGAAAATTGAAATTCCTGTAACCGTTACATTATCACAAAACTCAGGATTTATGGTCCAGAAAGGTGAATTCTGAAATGTAACCCCTTCGATTAATATGTTTTTACAATTATACGCTTGAAAGAAAGAAGGTCTGAAAAATTTCTTGTCAATTGTTCTTTTGTAATAATCAGAATAGACAATTCCTTTGTTTTGCTCTTCCCACATTTTTTGATATTTCGTTAACGGAATTGGTCCTTTTGCAGTTTCAATTCGGTATACTTCATTCCACCATGCTTTTCCCTGACCGTCGATTACTCCTCTTCCTTTAATGGTGATGTTCTCTACATCTTTGGCATAAAATAAAGGTGAAAAAGATTGCATTACAATTCCTTCGTAACGCATTTCTACATAAGGCAAATAATCATCAAAATTGTCTGAGAATTTCAAAAGTGCGCCTGAATCTAGATGAATCGTGATGTTGCTTTTTAGTTTTATAGGGCCTGTCAGATATTCTCCGGCAGGAAAAAAGATGGTTCCTCCTCCATTTTTAGAAGCTTTTTCAACTGCATTCTGAATGGCTTGGGTACACTTTATTCCTTTATTATTTCCTCCTTCGTTTAGGATGTTTAACCAGCCGTCGTTTGCGAAAGCGGTGTTAAGTCCTGTTATGAAGCAGAGTATTATTAATATATTTTTGATTTTCATAGTTTCTGTTTTTGGTTTCACGCAGATTTGGCAGATTGATAATCAAAAAATCTGTAGCAGCTGCTTAAATCTGCGTGAAATATTTAAAACGCGCTAAATGCCACGAATTAATCTGATTAATCACTTTTTACTTATCATTAATTACTAGTTCGATCTTAAAATCAAAACCCAGTCATTACCGTCTTTTTTATCTCCTGAAGGCTGAAATTCCTTTGTTCCTGTATTGTCTATAATTCCGATTTTAGTCTCTTTTCCGTTTCTTGGATTATACCAGCTTGCAGTTATTTTATCTCCTCTAATTTTGCCCATATTCACGGCTATTTTTCTGCCGGTATATGTGTAAATCAGTGCATAATTATTTGCTCTGGTTGCCACTAGATAATCGTATTTTTCACCTTGATTGGCAATTAAGGACTGATCCGGAACTCTTTCTAAATAAGGAAAAGCTAACATGAGTTTCTTAATGTGCACCATTTGTTTTGCTCCGGGCGCATTAATGGCAGAGGTCCACAATTCTTTATTTCCGTAGGCTGGCTTATCACCTTTTCTAAACATTTGCATTACAGCATTGTGTCCATAAGTATATCCTGCAGCACCTGCAAAAACAGACCAATAGCCGTAACGTCTTACATCGTTATCCGTCCATTTTGGTTGTAAAGTATCGTGTAAACCATGCGGAATTCCTTCGTAAGACGGTTCTCCGTCAAGTGTAGGTTTTATTGGTTTTAAAGTTAAATCTCTCTGAACAAATTTGTAGTTGTCTTCTTTGAAACTATTAGGCAAAGTGTCCTGATCGTAACGACGGTGTCCTGACTGAAACATGTTGAAATCCAGCCATTTTGCATTGTGATAATTTTCAGAAGAATCTGTTCTGCCAAAAGGGTGAAATGTTACTAACTGATCGGGATTACTTGTTTTTAAGGTACTTCCGATTGCGTTCCAGATGTCCATAAATTCATTTCCGTGTGTATCACCTCCGTTTAACCAGATAATGTTGGTTCTGTTTTTATAACGATTGGCTAAAAACTGCGCGTATTCTGTAGCTTGCGCTTTGCTGACTTTGTTTCCCTTAGAAACGTTGGTTCCCCAAACCGGAACCATCGCAACGTAAATACCATTTTTCTGAGCCACATCTAAAGTATAATCTACATGATCCCAATAATCGTATTCTTGCGGATTCTTGAAGTTATTTCCTCCGGTGATCAAAGGCTTTGAAACATCTTCGCTAATTAAAGCCATATCGCCATAAACATTGGTCACATTCAAAGTATGCAACACCATCACCTGCACTACATTAAAACCTTTATCTTTTCTGTCTTTAAAGTATTTATCGATTCCTGCTCTGTCTAATTTCCCGAATGTCAGCCATCCTGTATCTCCTAGCCAGAAAAATGGCTTTTCATCTCCGGTTACGAAATAATGCTGATTTTTTGAAACTTTAAGCTGAGGCAGACTTTTAGATTGAGAATGTCCGATTTGTGCTGTCAACAAAAAGCATATACTTAGGGCGTATAAATATTTAATTTTCAGATTCATTTTGGTTTGTTTTTGAAATTATATTTTTTGGTGTTTGTCGGCCACGAATTCACTGATTTTTATTTGAATATGATTATAAATAATTCGTGAATTCGTGGCTAACAACTCTTTTATTTTTTTACTATGAAAAGTACTTTTTCTTTGATTTCGGCTTGTGGAATTCTTACTTGTTTTCCTCCGTTTATATTTGCTTTTTTAATGAAAGTTCCCTTTGTAGCATTAATTTCATATACTTCGAAAGTACCTTTGTAATCAGACAAATCGATTGAAATATCCTGTGGGTTCTTCGCATAAAAAAGATAACTTTTTCCTTTATTTTCTAATTTCCATACTGGGTCTGAAAACGTATTTCCGTCTACCCATTTCATATCAGCTAAAGCCGAATAAAATTGTGGAAGTTCAACTTTTGGAATATTAGGTAAAGAAGCTCCTGCCATTAATGCCGGCCAGCCAAATCGTGAAGATCCATCTGTTGAATACAGAATTATTTTTTCAGGATATTTTTCGCGGTATTCACGAACTGCACGATATACCTGATCGTCTGTTTCTTTTCCGGTTTTTAGTTTTCTGGCATGTTGTCTCGGTGCTAAGTTTACGCCGCCTTGTGGTGCGTACGCTGTTCCGTCTTCTTTATAATACCAATAACGAATATCAATTAAGTCTACCGTTTTGATTCTTTTTGAATCGTTTAAAATAGCGTCCTGAACATCTTTTGTAGCACTTAAACCAATAATTGCTTTTTTACCGGTTTGGTCTTTCCATTTTTGAACTTCGTCCAGCCAAAACTCCATAAAATGAAGCGGTCCTGTATATTCGGCACTTGTTAATTGAATTACGTTGCTGTTCTCCTGAAAATTCTCCAGAGATTTTCGGATGAAACCCTCGTGCAATTTTCTTCTGACAGGATTTGTAATATCATAAAACTGTTCTGCCATAAAAATACGTTTGTCTCCTGCATAAGGCGGCGGTTCCGGAAAACCTGTACTGTTTATGTTGTTTGCTGAACGCCATGGTGAACTTGACCAATGCGCTCCTGCCTCTATAATGTTATGCTGAAAATATTGTTGGTTCACGAGCAGTTGTCCTTTGGCTTCAGCCAAATCAGCAAAAAGAGCTAAACGATCCCAATACCAATCATTGAATTTTGTTAAGTCATATTTACTTAACTGATCCCAAGCCAAGTCCTGACCGCTTCTGGCAAAAGGCTGTTCGTAAAACGGAGGCCACACATCAGCATCAAAACGACGAACGCGTTCGTGATCGTCCATTCTTCGCTCGTACCATAATCCGTAATTATGTTCTAAGGCGACCATATTGTTGGTACTCAAATATTGTGTTACTTCGCTGATATTATCAGTAAATCCAGTTCCTGTTCTTCCGGGAACAAATCTTGTAACATCCGGTAATGACTTAGAAATATCACTATCTCTCAGACTTCCACGCCACCAGGGAACGCCTAATCTATTTCCTGCAATTACTTTATTGTCATAAGTAAGCCAGCCATTTTTTGTAACTACTTTATTCTCTGAACTGCTATTTTGTTCTGAATTTATTTTTAAATCGTTGGCATTTTTAAGTCCTGAAGCGTTTGTATCTATTGGATTTAATCTTGAAACTTCGGCAATCCATTCGACTAAACTTTCTTTTGGAGCAACTGAATTTTTAGTTAATTCCTGCGCTACTTCAACTGTAGGACTTGAAGATGGTTCTGAACCTAAGTCATAAATATGAGGATCTACAGGAAGTTTATCCAATCTGTTTTCTAATTGTGCGTAAAATAAACTTCTTGGCGAAATGTGATTGTTTACGTCTTTCCAATGACCATCACCAGCCATAATTCCACCCCAAACTCCAAAAGCCCAGTTTTGTGCTGTTGGCGGATTATAACATTCTATTTTAGATGCTGACGTTTCCCAAATAACGCTATTTGCAGCCGTCCAGCCTGCTCCTCTGCCGTTTTGCTCTCTGTTGTTATAACTTAAAGAATGACCGTCTACATAAGAAACATCAAATAGTACTCCTGTAGCCCAGCTGCCAATCGCTCCGCTATTATTGAAAGGTAAAAACGATTCACACTGAATAAACACATTTGGACCTGTTGTTCCAAATCCGCCTACCGCAAAATCATGATAACCATGTTCAGAATAACAGCGTTGAAATAAAGTTTGTTGGCCTTCTGTATAAAAAGTATGTCGTCTAAAGCCGCCAATTTCAGAAATTGGTTCCGTTGCCATACAATCTTCAACTGTAATTTGCTGCGCCGATTTTAACAGCGAGACTGCACCTCCTGCAAAATGCCTGAAATTAACTTGTTTTACCCAAGCATTTCTTGTGTTTTCGATACTAATTCCAATCCATCTGTGTTCTTCGTCTTTTGGTTTTGACAAATCATAAGTTGATTTTATTAGAACATTTTCGATTCCGATTTGCTCAATTCGTCCCGACCATGAGTAGGTAGTTACTTTTGCTGTTCCGTAAACATCATCCAAGGCCATTGTCAAAGGAGCATTTAATGTTACTTCATTGCCATTTATTTTAGTTATAACCCTGTTCCATGAAATATCCCAATCGTCTTTTTTCCAGCCAATCCAACCTGTTTCTGCTCCAAAATCATCCATTTTCAATTCCTTAATCCAGTTTGCCGTTAAAGGTTTTGTGATGATAATTTCATCTGATGGTTTTAATTTTGAGGTATTCTTTAATTGGATTGTTTTTGTTCCGAGTGGCGTATAAGAGGTATTGAATTCAAAAGTTTCGCCGGTTTTTTTATCCTCAATTCCTAAAACCCGAATTACAGCTTCCCGCTTCAATCCGGTTCCTAAAAGAACAGTTCCGTTTTCAGTATTTCCGCTTCCACGCAACACTACGCCGGACTTCTTAATATATAAAGTTCCATTGATTTTAAAAATACCTTTGTCTAAAAGAACTGCTCCTCGAAAACCTGCTTTATTTGGTTTAAGATTGCTTACATAATCTATCGCTGCCTGAATTTTTTGAGTAGCATCGTCTTCTTGTTTTGAAACAAAAATTTTATTGTCCAGATTCGGAATTGCTTTTTCAGAAGACATGTAACCCGCATAAGAAAAATCGGGAATCAGATTTCCTTTATTATCAGCTGTAAAAGAAAGTTTTCCTTCTTTGGTTTTTATGATATCCGGGAAATTAGTTTGTGCTGATCCTGTATGAATGCCGAAAAGGATCGCGAAAGCAGACAAAATGATTTTATCTTTTTGACAGGAAATTATATTTTTTAGCTGATTGAAGTTCACTTTAAAATATTTTTTGTGGTGATTTATCCTAACAGGTTTCTAAAACCAGTTAAGTATTAACTTTACTGTTTATATTCTCGAATTAATTCTTATTTATATTCTTGAATACCTAACAGGTTTTAGAAACCTGTCAGGATAATTTGAAATAGTATTGTTAACGGAATAAATTTAAGACTTTATTGCAATAATCCTTTTAACTTAGCTAATGTGTCTGTATTGTTTTCGGTTTTTGTCCAGTCAATTTTAGATTTTGGATCAATTCCGTTAAAATATTTCTCAATATTGGTATATCCATCTCCGTTCGTATCTTTATTGGCATCTGAAGCATCATTTGGATTTAAACCAAATTTCTTTTCCCATGCATCCGGAATCCCATCGTTATCAGAATCTTTATAGGCTTTTCCTTTGTATACCGGATAACCGCCAACTTGATCAGGATGTGTTATAATTCCTTTTTTATAAGAATCTGCCGGTAATCTTCTTTTTACAAATGCTACACCAATTGCATTTTCTAATCCGTCCTTCACTTCAATTTTTCCTGTGCGTACTTGTTTGATAATTCTTTCGTCAACAATGTCTCTTTTTGGAAAAGTGGCTCCCACATTATTCAATACAAATTCATAAGCTTCTTCTGCCGTCATAATGTTGAACTTGGGCATCGAGAAGGCTTTGGGTTGCTTTATTAATTCCAGATATGATTTTTTTTGTTCATCAGGCATATCTTCCAATTGTATACCTCCATTCCAGTTGTCCGCTGTAACTTCCGGCGAACCGTCTATATAGTTTCCGGCAACATACGCTCTTCCGTATGTTTTTGGCACCATATATCCTGATTCCGGTTTTAGAATTCTATAACGAATTGGCTGATCTGTCGGTGTTATTGGTCCCGGCTTATAATAATTGTTAATGATATTAAACATCGAGCGGTAATCACCACCGTCAACAGAGCGGTTCCACCAATTGAAAATCACATTATTCACGAAATTAAAATCTCCGTACATTCCCACAGAAGCATTTCTTGAAATATTATCTGCCCACAGATTTCTCATAAAAGTACTGTTTAGTCCTCCAATTGTACTTCCAAAAGCATGATTGTAAGTGTCTAAACCTTCTGATGAAATGGTGTTTTGAATGGTAATATTACAGGCCGGTAATTTCTCTAATTTAGATTTTTCATTGACTTGAAACTGATGTCTGTACAACGAAATATTCTCGTCTAATCCCCAACTTACAGAGCAGTGATCAACGATTATATTTCCCATTGGGTTTCCTCCAAGTGCATCGTCTCTTCTGGTTACTTCAGTTGCACCACGTCTGAAACGCATGTGTCTGATGATAACATCGTGTGTATCTATTTCTAACGTTTCCCCTGCAATGCAAATTCCGTCACCCGGAGCAGTTTGTCCTGCAATGGTAACATACGGTGCACGCATACTGATTCGTTTTTTTAACTGAATAATTCCTGAAACGTTAAACACGATTGTTCTTGCTCCAACGGCTTCACAAGCTTCACGAAAAGTCCCTTTTCCGTTGTCTTCTAAACTGGTTACTACAAATATTTTACCGCCACGACCACCTTGTGTAAAAGCTCCTCCACCTTCAGCTCCCGGAAAAGCAGGAATATCTGCCTGAACAAAATCTTTAGGATAAGAAGCCCACGGTAAATAAGGTTTTCCTTGTTTGGCTTCGGCCTGAATGATATTGTAATTGGCTGTCCAAATTTCGCTTAAGCGTTTTTCTTCATCAGCCAAAATTGCATCGGCTTTTTCCTGAACCGGTTTCGGAATTACAGGATATTGCGCATACGCAGATGAAACCACTGAAAAAAATGAAGCGATCATCATTGTTCGTTTTAGAATGCTATTTGAGGGATTATTTTGCATGAGAATTATGGTTTGCTATGATAACTAAGAGGTCTTTATCTGCTTTGTCTTTTCGACAAAGCAGAAATCAGATAAGGATATCGAAAAAAGAATAATGAATTTCTGCACGAAATTTCTATTGTGATTCCTCCTTCGTCAGAATGACATTATTGTGTTTATTCTTTGCTTTTATTTTTTTCACGTTCTTCAACACGTTTGTGCCAATCGGTGCTTTCTTTATTTAAATCGTATCCTTCTTTAGATAAATAATTGTTGATTCTTCCTTTGTATTTTCCAAACCAACCGTGTTTTTCTTTAGAAGATCCACCATCCATTGCATGTTCTCTTGCTTCTACCAGAGCTTTATAGATGTATTCTTTTTGTGTTGTTGTCAAAGCAGGCAGCATATCCTGATATCCTGCATAAGTAATGGGTAAAACTCCGTAAGTCATTCCGTCTTTTACTTCTGTAATTTTATCTTCGGATAATTGTTTTCCTAATTTTTTAAGATAGGCTTTGTGCAATTTTTCGATAGACTGATCTGCTTTTGATTTTAGCTTATCGATCTTTTCGTTTTGCTTTTCTTTAGATAAACCGGTATCTTCTTTTACTTTTTTGATTTCAGCATCTCTTGGATCCTGAATTGCTGTTAAGTCTCTGAATTGCTGTGCCACAATATCGGTTACTGCTTTTTCTTTCTCAGGATTTTTCAATCCTAATTTATCGACAATTTTAGCCGCTCTTTCGTTGGTTACTTTGATGTATTCCGGATCTGAATGCTGTTGTGCAATGCTGGTAAAAAATACCATTACCATTACCAGAACACTTATATTTTTAATTGATTTCATTTTATTAACTATTATGAATTATAATATTTTTATAAAATTTGCCCAATCTGCGTGCTATTTTTTCACGCAGATCAAGCAATTTTTTTAAAACTTATTCTTGTATAGACTTTGTTAATGTCTCGTGATTGTTGCTTAAATCTTTCCAGTCTGTTTTTTGGTTTGGATCTGTTCCGTTTAAATATTCTTCGATATTAGAATAACCATCATTATCAGTATCTAATTTAGCATCTGAAGCATCATTTGGATTTAATCCGTGTTTCTTTTCCCATTTGTCCGGCATACCGTCTTTATCCGTATCTACGTAAGGTTTTCCTTTGTACTCCGGATATCCTCCAACTTGCGAAATATCAGTGATAATTCCTTTTTTATAAGAATCCATCGGTAAACGTCTGTGCTCGAATTGATAGAATGTTTTTTTCTCTAATCCTTTAGCATATTCAGGAACTCCTGTTTTTACTGTTCTTACGATTCTTTCGTCTACTTTATCTCTTATTGGTAAAGTTGCCCCTACGTTTTTAAGTACAAAATCATAAGACTCTTCAGCTGTCATAAATTTATTGAACCATGGCATCGGAAAGGGTCTGTCGCTTTTCATTTTAGCGAAATAATCTTTGGCTTCATCATACGACATTAACTCTCCTTTTTTGTTTTCGATCTGAATTCCGCCATCCCAGTTGTCTTTGGTTACTTTTTCGTTATTGTTAATAACGTTTCCGTTTACATATGCTCTTCCAAAAACCATATAAGGCAATTTGCTTCTTCCTGATTCCGGTTTTAAGATTCTGTAACTAATTGGCTGCGTTAAATCTGTAACTGGTCCCGGTTTATAAAAGTTATTGATGATATTATAATTTGCTGTATAATCACCACCATCTGTTGATCTGTTGTACCAGTTGAAAACAACATTATTCACAAAATTGAAAATTCCGTTCCATCCAATCGAAGGGTTTCTACCGGCATTATTTGCCCACATATTTCTAACAAAGGCGCAATTTTCTCCCCCTAAAGTACTTCCGAATGCATGGTTGTAAGTATCCAATGCTTCACCAAATAAACTGTTTTGAATGGTAATATTTACTGTAGGTTTCTTTTCGTCCGGATAACCTGCACCAGGACTGTACATATGTCTGTAAATTGACATGTTCTCGTCTAATCCCCAAGTTGCCGATACGTGATCGATCATAATGTTCCCAACCGGATTTCCTCCAATAGCATCATCACGACGGCCTACGAAAGTTTCTCCACGACGAAAACGCATATGTCTGATAATTACGTCGTGCGTATCAATCCAAACTGATTCTCCTGCAATACAAATTCCATCACCCGGAGCGGTTTGTCCTGCAATAGTAATATAAGGCGCACGAATGATTAAAGGGCTTTTGATTTTGATAATTCCGGCAACATTAAATACGATTATTCTTGCTCCTCCTTTTTCACAAGCTTCGCGCAAAGTTCCCGGTCCTCTGTCTTCCAGACTTGTTACCGTATAAACATTTCCGCCACGACCACCGTAAGTAAACATTCCTCCACCTTCGGCTCCCGGAAATGCAGGAATCTCTGCTTGTGGTAAATCATTTGGTCTTGATGCCCACGGAATATAAGGTTTGCCATGTTTGGCTTCTTCTTCGATAATCACGAGTGCTTTTTCCCACGCTTCGTCAGAAAGTCTCGAAGCTTCTTCTTTTATTGCCTTTTCTTGTTCCTGAACTTCTTTACTTAGTTTTGGATATTGAGCGAAACACTTTGCACTTCCTAAAAAAAGCAGGGTTGCGATAAATAATACGGAATTTTTCATGTTAATTTTTACTTTTGGTATTTCTTTTTAAACAAATCACCTGTATCTTTTGATGAGAATACAGGTGAAAAGCTTGATATATGATCTTTTTTGAATAAATATTATTCTTGATAATTGTAGGTTCCCAATCCTCCAAAATTATCATTCCATCCTATCGTTTGCAATAACCAAGGGTTTGAAGTTAAAGCAGTCGTATTAAGACCATTAATATAATAGTTAGGATTGAATTTAATGTTCACAGCGCCTCCGTTAAAATTATCCATTGGTGTAATTAGTTGGGTACGTGTAAAGTTAGTATTATAAAAAGCGGCTAAAGTTGTTAGCTGCGCATCAAAATTAGCTGCATCCGGATCTGCTACAATACTTGCACGAGCAGCCAATAAAGGATCTGTCGTTGAAGATGCTGCAGTATTTTTGAACTGTAAAAAGTTTCCTGTACGTTTTGTTCCGTTAATTGGGGTCAAGCCTAATTTACTAACAGTTCCCGCAGATACACCTGGAAGCGCCTCATTGTCATAAAGCATCCATCTTTGAACATCCCAGAAACGTTTTCCTTCGTACGCCAATTCTACTCTACGCTCATATAAAACGGCTTCTATTGCTTTATATTTATCTGCTAATGTCCCTATTCCGTAATTATTTGCAGAAGGAATACCCACACGGTTTCTAATTTTTCCTAAATATGCTATCGTATTTCCTGTTTGCCCTAATGCAGCATAACATTCAGCAATATTCAATAATAACTCTGCATAACGATATTCGAAGATGTCTGTTCCTGAATATTGGAAGTTAGTTTCTTTACTAGCTGCGGTATTGGTCATTTTTCTAACAAATGCCGGACTTGATATTGCGGTATTTCCATCTGAGAAACCTGCTTTGTTCGCATTATCTACCCAACGGTACGCCCAAAGAACTGAATTAGGAGTTTCTTTAGATCCCCATTTAGCACCGGAGAAAGTAAATGTTCTGTAAAATCTCGGGTCTCTGTTTAAAAAGAATGTAAAATCATTGTATCCGTTTGCAGCAGTAGGTCTTGATCCATCTTTCATTGGAAACAAATCGATCATTTCCTTAGGTGCAGCTACTCCTCCACCTGTCCCGCCTAAACTCAATAAACGAATTCCTTTTTCCCATGAATTGTTAACTACGGCAGGCAAAATACCTGTTCCGCAAAGCTGAACAGTGATCGCCTCTGAACAAAAAGCATTATCAATCAAAAACATTGATTCCCATTGTTTTGCCGAGTTACCATATAATCCGTATCCGTCTTGTGTCAATTGAGCTTCTGCTTCTAATCCTGCTTTTAAAGCGGCATCCCAACGCTCATTTGAGCCATCCCAGTTTTTATTGAATAACGGACTTGCAAATGTTAAAAGTACTCGCGATTTTTGCGCCAAAGCTGCTCCCCTTGTAAAACGTCCGTAAGCCCCAGAACCCCAGTTGCCTGGTAATAAACTTGCAGCCATGTCTAAATCTTTTACAATTTGGGCCACAACCTCAGAAACTTTTGCTCTTGGCAGCTGAATAGACGGATCATTAGCTGATGCTGTCTGAACAGTAGTAACAATTGGTACTCCACCATAAACACGCATCAAATCAAAGTACTGCATGGCACGCATGTAATACATTTGTCCTTTTGCCTGATCACGAAATGTTTTATCTAAGTTTCCTCCTTTTACATCAATATCTTCCAGAAAACCATTACATTCTCGTATCCTGTTATAGGGATGATTATTAATACTCGTTGTTAGCTTTGCTCCATAGTAACCACTGGCATCAGCAGAATTTATAAACGTTTTATTTGGATTGATAAGATCCTGAGTACCTCCAAATTCTTCTGTTAATTTTGAATTGGTATCTGTATAAGAACCAATAATTGTAGCACTTGGTGATTTATATGCATTGTAAAAATCATAATATTGATTGTCTACATAGGCTTGTGCACGTTCCTGAGTTTGGTAGAAGGTGTCATCATACAAACCATAAGGTTTTTTTTCTTTTAGAAAATCATCACTACAAGAAACAGCGCCTGCAGCAAGCAATAGTGATAATGTTATATATTTAAATGGTGTTTTCATAATTGCGATTAATTTAGATTAGAATGATACGTTAAAATTAAGCGTCCAGGTTCTAAGTGTCGGATAATTTACAGAAGAATTATCATACATATTTCTATAATGATCTGGATAAGGATTGTATAAATCCCAAAGGTTATTTCCTGTTATACCCAATGTGATGGCAGCAATTTTAGTATCTGCAAAAACTTTTTTAGGAATATCATACCCTACAGACAGTTGTCTAACAAAACAACGGAAAGTATTTAATTGCCAGAAATCGGATGGACTTGACATATAAGCCCACTGTGCTACGTTAGGATATTTACCATTTGGATTATCTTCAGCGTACATATCATTCCAGAAGCTTTCACGAGACCACATATTGTGTGCAGATGAAGTTCCTTGGTTTACTAAATCTACAAAGTTAGCGCCTCCCCATGAAGTAGAAATTTGACTTCTGAAATAAAACCCTTCTACTTTAAAGCCTAAATTAGTAGTAAATCCGTAAGTTCTACTGCTGTTTGCTAATTTTACGTAGTCATTGTCTTTCATGATCTGACCATCAGCCGGAGCTACAGTTCCGTCAGGATTAAGTTGTCCTGCAACATCCTGATAAGCCAAAGATCCTTTTCTCATTCCCGATTGTGAGTTAATATCTAAATACCTTGGCACTCCTCCTGCTGCAGTTGCACGCTCTGTTAGATATGACCAGTAATTTGCAATATCTTCATCTGTACGTAAAATACCATCTCCTGTAGATGTTCCTTTCCATACTGCAAATCCCCAAACAGGATTGTATCCTACTGATCTTCCTTCTCTTGTTGCATTGTTAGAAGGAAGCACATTTCCTTGGTCAGGGAATCTCTTAACTTCATTATTATTGTAGCTAAAGTTAATTCCTATGTTGTAACTAAAATTACTTTTTATTTTATCACTCCAGTTAAGGCTAAATTCTGACCCCCATGCATTAATTTGTCCGTAATTTTCCTCAGCATATCCTCCTCCTACAGAAATTGGCACACCAACAGCACTACTCATATCTGTTAGCATTTCTTTATTTTTATCATAGTAGAAGTCATATGTAAAATTCAATCTGTTTTTCAACACATTAATATCAATACCTACGTTGTTTTTTATAGAAGTATCCCAGGTAACTAATCTATTAGGATTAACTCTTGGTGTTAAACCATTGCCATTTGTTCCACCACCACCACTAGAAGTACCAGGTCCAAACTGAGCACCTTTATCTACGATAAGATCATAAAACTGCATCCATCTCCATGGCTGAATATTATCTTTACCTGTTTTACCAATCGAGTAACGAACTTTTAAGAAATCAACCCACGGTAATCCTTTTTCAAACCAACTTTCTTTAGAAACGATCCAACCCACCTGAGCAGATGGAAAGTATCCCCAATAATTTTCAGGTGCAAATTTTGTTGAAGCATCACTACGGAAAAGAAATTGTAATAGATATTTTTGTTTGTAGCTATAATTGATACGTCCAAAATAAGAAAGAGTTCCCCCTTCAACTTTAGTAGCTGTACTGTTAGAAGGACTTAATGTTCCCGCAGTACGGTAATCTCCCAAATAGTCTTTACCTGTTTGTTCATAAGCCAAACGAGTAGCTGTACTATACACTTCTGATGCTTCTCCTCCTACCATAGCTCCAATTTGGTGATCCCCAAAAGTTCTGTCGTAGTTAATCATGAAATCTCCCTGAGTACTTTTGCTATCACTATTGTTATAATAAACTCTGGAATTTCTAACGTTTGTATCGATAATATAACTACCTGTTGGGTTAGTAGTTGCATTATAAATAGTAGGATTAGCAGCACTTGCCAAGTGTTTGTCTAAAAGCTGGTAATCTCTGATTCGAGCCAAATCATAAGGCAATTGAATTTGTTCTGTATAAGAAGAATTTTGAGTTCTGGAATAAGTTCCTTTTATAGACAAACCTTTAACTGCTGCTATTTTATAGCTTAAAGATGCATTTATATTAAACGAATTATCATCAGTAATTTGATGCGAACCGTTGTTTAAGTTGGCAAAATAGTTCCAGCCTGCAATTGTAGTGTTCGCATTTGCACTTCCTAAGTTTTTGTTTGAATTAGGAAATGGCGACATATAATATTGTTTTCCATCTACTACTGTTTCCCAAGGCACATGTTGTGGCATGTGTAATAAGAATCCATAATCTGCCTGTTCTCCACCGGCAGCAGATCCATAACTTCCGTCACTAATATTCGATGATGCTTTTGTAAATGATTTATCAATTGTTCCTACATTTCCCGAAACAGAAGCAGAAAAGTCTAAATTCTTAGCGATTTTCGCATTGATTCCGGTACGGAAATTCCACTTATCATATTTTTGATATCCTAAATTGGCACCCTGAGTAAGGTAAGTTGCACCTGCAAAATATGTAACATCTTCATTACCACCGCTTACATTGAAAGAGTGTTTTTGCTGAATAGCCGGTTTCCAGGCTTCATCTAACCAGTTATAATTCAAACCTTTCATTTGCTCCAGTTCAGATTGGGAATATAATGTAATTGGATCAACAACAGCTGGCGCAGCTACTCTCGAAGTATTAAATCTATTGCTAAAAACTCCAAACTCATAAGCGTTTAATACTTTACTATGACTAACAGCATCATTCACAGCAAACTGACTGTTATAGGAGAACTTTGCTTTACCCGCTTTACCACGTTTCGTTTTTACCACAATCGCTCCTTGTGACGCGCGAGAACCGTAAATTGCAGCAGAACCATCTTTAAGAACTGTGATACTTTCAATCTCAGAAGGATCCAGTCTGTTGAATTGTTCTAATGTTGGTTTACCGTTAGCAGGATCTACCTGAATCATATCATCAATGATTATTAAAGGTATGGTTGAATTTCCATCCTTTGAGAAACCAAACGATTGACGAATCTGAATACTACCAGCATCTCCGGGACGCCCTGAACCACTTGTAACTGAAACTCCAGGAACCAGTCCTTTTAAAGCGTCAGATAAGTTTGTTACCGGCAAATCCATTAAATCATCAGGCTTAATAGTAGCAATAGCCCCTGTAAGTTCTCTTTTCTTTTGAGTACCGTAACCAACAACAACAATATTGTCAAGCTGGTTAGAATCTTCTGCTAATTTCACATTAACAATATTTCTTCCGTTTATCGGTAATTCTGATTTTTTCATTCCAATGAAAGAAAAAACCAAAGTTGCTCCGGTTTTTACTTTTATCGTATACTGTCCGTTAAAATCTGTAGTTACTGTATTTTTTGTGGATTTTTCAGTTACGTTAACTCCGGGTAACTGGCCTCCTAAATTGTCAGTAACAGTTCCTGTTACAGTTACAACAGTGTAAGTAGTTAAGTTCTGAGCATAACCCATCACCGTCATTAATGTAAACAAAAGAAAACTACATCTTTTTATAAGTGCTTGTTTCATAAATGTTTTTTTTGGTTAGTTAGTAATTGTTAAGTGTTTGTCATGTTTAATATGCTTTTCTTTTAATAAACAAAATTTAAAGAAATCTTAAACCGATTATTAAATGTTTAAAACACATTTATTAATTTTGATCCAAAAATATAACGATTGCGTATTACAACCGTCCTGCTCTATCCTGCTAAAATAGTATTATCCCAAAAAATTACACTTAAAAAAACAATATTAATAAAAAAAAGAAAAAATCAATAGGTGTATCAGAAAAAATAAGGAGAATATTTGACTATAATCCAACACAAAAACTCCTTTTGTATAAAAAAAAGAAAGAAAATCAAAAAAAGTAATTATAAGCTGTTTAATTCGTAAAATTCATAATTTGTATGTTGATACAGAATCAATTAAACGGGATAGGTCTTTAGTCATTATTTTCGTTTTCATGTAAAAAACACACTTATTAATTACTAAAAAACTTACAGTATCGCTTAAAAACATTAATAAAAACTTACTATACAATTTTTTAAAAAATTTTATTTTTTTAAACGTAAATTCTGACCAATTAAATTTGGCAAGATGTTTACGGTATAAAAAAACATTTTTGTTTAACGATATTAGAAATCATTAAATTTTACAAAAGAAAATAATTCCGGGAAAAACTATCCTTTTTTCATGGCATTAAAAACCAGTCTTGCCACTTCTCTACCGCCTGCAGTCTGAAAATGCGTATTATCGTTTTGTCCGCTGGGATATGCATGAAATGCGCCAGCTTCGAGATTCATGAAGTAATTTTTCGTAACAAAATCCTGTCCTTTAGAAGAGAAAAATTCCATAGACAATTCGTTCAGATCTATTAATTGAACGTTTAATTCTTTTGCTACATCTTTTACCGCTTGTGGATATTCGCCATGAACGTTTGTTAATTTACCATCTTTCCAGGGATAGTTTCTGGCAACGGGAGTCAAAAGTATGGGTGTTGCCCCTTTTTCCCTGGTTTGATTGATAAAAAGACGTAAAAACTCCTTATATCCTTCAATATTTACATAACGCTCTGTCTTTTCGACTGATGCATCATTGTGTCCAAACTGCATCATGACCCTATCGCCTTTTTGAAGTGATTTATAAACTGCAGCCCAGCGTCCTTCCTGAAAAAAAGTTCTGGTGCTCCTGCCGCCTTTGGCCCTGTCGTCAATTTTTACTTCAGTGGCATTGCCTAAAAAGCTTTTTACAAGTTTCAGACTGTCTTTTTCAAAAAAAGGCTGAAACATTTGTCCCCAGCCTACCTGCGGAAATTTCTTTGTCTGGTACTCTTCTTCGAGCGAATAATCCGCTACTGTTGAATCTCCAATTAAATAAATTGTCATTGTTTTAGATTTAAAACTAAAAGCGCTCAAAATTAAAATTGAACTTATTGTAACTATAGCGATTTTTAAATTTTTCATAAATATCAATTTATTATTTATTCGGATTCCATCCATTAAAAACTAAATCTCTACTGTATTTCTTTGCATCTGTTTTTTTAAGCTGATGAGACCATGAAACTCTTTGTGACACATTTTTGGCAGCTGCTCCTTTGCTTGCATATTCAGCATAATAAGCCGTTTTATCTTTATCAGGGAATCTTGAATCAATCCAGGCATTCCAGCCTTCGGGGATAATATGCGAACCTAAGTCTGTGTTTATAAAAATGGTTTGCGCGTATGGTCTCCACGGTCTTCCCAAAAATACTTTATTAACTGTACTGTCTTTTGCTGTAAGCCTGCAATCGGTAAAAACAAAACCATAAGGCTGGTCTTTAGGAGTTGAAGCGGCTGTAATATAGGAGTTAGTTAAACTTTCGATAGTACACTTATAAAAATAAGCTGTTGCAGCACCAAAAATAAAATCAGTTGTGCCGTTTATAAAACAGTTTTCAAAATAGCTGCGGGTATTACCTTCTGATAAATAAAGTGTATCCTGATTTCCTAAAATACTGCAGTTTTTCACTATAACTCTATCACTTTTGATGTGAAGTGCTACCGCCTGCCCCACTTTTCCCGCTGCATTTTCGACAGTAAGATTCTCGAGTGTACAATCATTTCCCTGAATTAAAAAGGAATAAGAAGTTGAAGTTCCGAATTCCTTCTTGCCCGATGCATCCATTTCTCTAAGTGGCTTTCCTGAGTAATCATCAAACGAAATAATCGTTTTTTCACGGTCAGTTCCTTTTAAAGTAATGAATGTTTTAGAAGGAAGAATAACCAGTTTCTCTTTATGAACTCCGGGCTTTATTGTTATCACCACGCGTTTATCCGCATTATCCTTAACATTATTAATGGCTTCCTGAATGGTTTTAAAATCACCGGATCCATCTTTTGCGACGGTTAATTCCAACCGATTATCAAGGGTTTGAGCGCTTAAAAAAGTGGTTGCTAATAAAAATAAAGCTAGAATATATTTCATGGTTTTTAATTTAAATGTTCTCAATATCTTTATCAGTTATTCAAACTTTGAGAAAGATTCGGGTATTTTTTAGTGTGACATCCAAACAGTCATCTCTCCTTTTCCTTTATTTCCCCATGCAAAATACGGAATCAATTTTATAGTTACCGATTTTCCGTCTTTAGCAGCAATTGGCTTGTAAAGTGTTTTATTCCAGGAGTTGTCCGCAATTATAGAACTGGCTTCAATTGTCATAAATTTTCTGTTTTTCAATTCGGCAAAATCAATTTTAAAATCAGAATTCAAATTTAAAATTACATCGTTTACACTTGTGTTTGCAGGAAGCTGATCTGATTCTAAGCAATAAACAAGTGGTCCTCTTTTTACAGCAACCTGATTTTTAACTTCTTCTACTAATGGATTGGCTTGCATTAACTCCACCGGCATTGGAAGATTCAGTTCGATAACATCTCCTTTTTTCCATTTTTGATTTACTTTGAAATACGTTCCGGAAACGATTTTATCATTATTCTTTTTATTATTAATTGAAATTGACGCATTTTGACTCCAACCCGGAATCCTTAGAAAAAAAGTCTGCATCTCTTTTGGTGCTTTTGTAATTTTCAAAGTTATTTTTCCGTCCCAGGGATAATTGGTCTGCTGTTCTATTTCTAATGATTCTCCGTTTAATGTTTTTGTATTTAAAGTATTGCTTCCATATAAATTTACATATAAACCTTCTTTTGAAAGATTGTAAGCATAATTTCCAACTTCGGCAACTGTTCTGGTAACGTTTGGCGCGCAGCAATTGGATAATTTAATATACCCTTCGCGCTCATTTCCCCATCTCTGCTGAAACGGCAAATCATTAGAAACATTCAACGGATTGTTATAACAAAATTTATCTCCTTCGAGGTTTACTCCTGATAAAACGCTGTTGTATAAAGCCAGCTCTACAATGTCAGCATATTTGGCATCTCCGGTAATCTGAAGCATTCTCCAGTTCCATAAGACGTTTCCAATATTGGCACAAGTTTCTGTATGAGCAGTAGCATTTGGCAATTGAAAAGGTCTTCCGTAAGCCTGATGAATTTTCTGAACCACAGTAGGATCATAAGAGGTTCCGTCTGGCGAAACTCCATCATATAAAGCCCCACAAGCGCCTGTTATATACATTTTTCGATAGGTAACATCATCCCAAATTGATTCAAGATTGTCCAGTAATTTTTTTTCTCCGGTTTCTGCATACAAATCAGCCACTCCGGCATAGAGATAATTAGCTCTTACGGCATGCCCCATTGCTGTAGTTTGCTGCCTGAACGGAACTCTGTCCTGATTATCATCAGTTCCGTCATCTGTAGTTCCTCTTATATCAATCAGATTATTGGCGAGTTCCAGATATTTTGGATTTTTAGTGGTTCTGTACATTTCGACAATTCCCATATAATGAGAAGGACAAATGGCATTTCGAGCCAGTTCCGGTGATGCTTTTTTATAGAAATCATACAAATAATCTGCAACGCCTTTTGCAATATTCAGGAAATTGGTTTTTCCCGTTGCACGATAATGAATACAGGCAGCGGTCATCAAATGTCCCATATTGTATTTCTCGAAACCCAGTTGCTTTTTAACTTCTTCAGGTCCCAAAGTTCCCCAGCGTTCGTCGATTAAAACCGGTGTGTGAATGTAGCCGTCTTTGCGCTGTACTTTGGCAAAAAGCGCAATTGCCTTATCCATTTCCTGATCCAGTTTTTTATCTTTTGTTACGGCGTAAGTAGCCGCCATTCCCTCAAAAATCTTATAAAAATCACCATCATGAAAAGAAGGTCCGCTAAATTTCCCTTTCATTAAACCTGCTGCAATTTCGAAGTTTTTATACGCATGCGAAATCGAATCGTTATGATACAAATCCCACATATAAGGCAGAGTGCTTTTGGTTTCTACATCAAATTGTTCTTTCCAGAAACCGTTTGTCCATTTTACATCTTCTAAACCTACACTTTGCAATTTAGAATAAGGGCTTTGAGAATTGGCGACCAATCCTTTGTTCTGTGCTAAAAAGGAAGTAGAAAAAAGTACTGTCGATAATAGGATTATATGCTTTTTCATTTTGAATATGTTCATAGTATTGTGGTTTGTAACGCTGATAACACGGATTGCTAAAGCAAAACGCGGAATACAACAGTTTTTTCATTTAACTGTTTTCCTAAGTCAATGCGTTAATTTTTTCACGCAGATCTAAAAAGATTTGAGCAGATTATAATTTGATTGTATTATTAAAAAATCTGCGTAGATCTGCTTAAATCTGCTAAATCTGCGTGCTATAATTTTATTTCACAAAGAAATTGATCACTCTGCTCATTGAATCTCCATCTGCATCTTTTACTGAAATGATGAATGAAGCGAAGCCTTTATTTGTTGCTGTAAACTGAACTTCTTTTCCTTTTAAAGTTACTTTTCCATTTTTTACTTCTGAAAAAGTATACACTGGTTTTTTCTCATATCCTTTGAAATAATCAGAAGCTGAAAAAGTAATTTTCGCACCGGAATTCACAAAATAATGCGGCGTAGCTAACCAATCTAAATAATTGTCTAATTGTGTAAAACCATCTTTATCAGTATCAGAATTAGCATCAGAGAAATCTCCTGCTTTAGAATTTTCATTTAATCCAAAAGCTTTTTCCCACCAGTTTGGTAATCCGTCATGATCTGTATCCCAGTCTGCCGGACGGCTTTCTGTTGCAAAATTGGGCCATCCGCCTGCATCCGCTTCATTATCGATCATTCCGCCTAAACCGCTTTTGCTTCCTTTATACGTATAAGTTCCTTTTAGGGTTTCTTCTACAATTCGTTTATCGTGTTTGTCAAAGAAAGGCTGATTGGCCCCTACATCTGAAAGTACGTCTTTGTAAGCTGTTCTTGCCGACTGAGTGTTCACAAACGATGGGAAAAATGGTTTATCAACGAAAGTTTCATAATTAACCATTTCTTTGTTGGACACAGTCATTTTTCTGCCTTTTTCCTGAGATTTCTCATCGAAATAACCCGGCATTACATTCCCGTTAAAATAATAACGCTGCATTCCTTTTCCAACTCCTTCGTGCTGTGCATTTAAAGCTACAAAAATATTGGTTGAAGCTCCGGGTTTGTAAAAATTATTAACAAAGTTTACTTCATTTGCTCCGCCATCAGTTGTACGATGTCCCCAATTGTACACGACATTATTGGTGATATCTACCCTGCCGGAATAAAAACCATCTCCGTTTAAACCTCCGCCAATACTCCAGTTACGCCCATAATTGTGCGCCAGTAAATTGTGATGAAAACTACCTATATCACCACCAATTGTTGCCGCATATCCGTGCATTTTTCCAGCCTCATATTTATCATGTCCGGCCACATTTAAAGCTTCCGAAATTAAAGTTCTCTGTAATGTAATGTGATGTGCGCCACGAGAACTAAACGATTCATCGATTGTCCAGCTTATCGAACAGTGATCGATAATACTGTAGTTTGCCCCCGTTAATCCCATTCCGTCAAAAGTCGTTCCGCCGCCAATTCTCACTTTCAAAAATCGAACAATCCCGTCATTTCCTGTAAGGCCAATTGGTGCTCTGCTCAGTGTGATTCCTTCGCCCGGAGCTGTTTGTCCTGCAATTGTAATATAGGGCTGATTGACTACTAATCTGGATGCCAGTTTGATGTTTCCCGATATATTAAAAACAATGGTTCTTGGGCCTATTTGCTGATTTACTGCATCGCGTAAACTTCCCGGACCATCATCATTCAAATTCGTTACTTCCACCACTTTTCCGCCACGACCTCCTACTGCATAACGTCCGTATCCTTCAGCTCCCTTGAAAGCCAATTGTGCAGGCTTAAACGACCATACATTGCCCAAAGTCACATCGCCTTTGCTGTCGACTTCATCAACACGCCAATAATAGGTAGTGCCGCTATACAGATCAGTAACTGGAAATGTATTGGCGGTTAATTTTCCTTTAAACTCTTTTGAGGTTTCATTTGCATTTGTAACTGCCGTTGAATCTTCTCCAAAATACAATTTATGTATTACGGCTTCTTTAGAAGAGTCCCATTTTAAAACTGTCCTTTTATCTGCCACAACAACATGTTCATCTCTACTTTTAGGTTCAGGAGAACGTGCCTGATTCATTAAATTTGGCGTATCGATTTCAAAACCATTAATCACAATTTGTTTTACAACATTAGGATTTGTGACTGGATCTATTTCAAAACGGATAATCACATCTTTAGATTTCTCTGCGTTAAAAATAATATAAGCCATCGCAGCATCAATTTTTGCATTGGCTCTTTGGCTGGCGTTTATAGTTTCTGTAAGTTTTCCGTTTACATAAATTTTGATGGGCGAAAAAGTCTTTCCTGTAATCACATCAAAAGCATTATGAAAGGTCAAAAGTGTATGTTTTCCTTCTTTTAATCCGCTTATTTTTAGTTCTAAATTTTCAGCCGTAACCAGTCCGTCACTTCCTAATCTGTTATAAAAAGGCGCATTCATACCTACTTTATACCATTTTGAAGTAAAATTTCCCTTTAGTTTAAAAGTGACATTATTAAAGGTTTTCTCTGCCTCTTTCCCATCATTAATTACCCACGAATCGTAGTTAGGATCGTGCACTTCTTCTAATCTTCTCTGGAAAAAATCAAAATCGACTTTTACGATTTGTTTTTCAGATTGTGCTTGTCCATTTGCTGCCAAAAGCGTTGCCAAGGCAAAAGAACTCACTAATTTCTTTATCATTTTGGTTTTAGTTTAATTTTGTTTTTTCTGTTTCAGATTTTCCTAACAGATTTATAATGTCTTTTTTTCTTTCTTGCGGAATCACTTTTAAAACTGTCAACTTGCCATTTATAAGTGTTGCTTCGATAGTTGTATTCTGTGTTGCATGTAATTTAAAATGAACGTTCCAGTCTTTTGGCCAGGCCGGAAAAAGATATATTTTTCCATTTGATTCCTGTAACAGCATTTCCTGCATGCCAATCATTCCTGCTCCACCCCAGTTATGATCGGGAACCCAATCAAAACCAGGTCCCCAAAATGCCGGAAATCTTCTGTCTGAGTTGGCCATTTTCAACATATTATATTTTGCTGCTTCATTGGTTACCCCTAATCTTGCAGCAAAAATATTGTCTTGTTTCCAGCCCACATGACTTCTGAATTTTATGGCATCTGTGTCGTATTTCCATGTATTTAGGGCTATTTCTAAATCCGGTTTCCCGATACCGTAAATTCCCCACGGATACACCGGATACAATTGTGGAACCTCAGAATTATTAATTCGCTCCCATGTTTTTGCCGGAACTAATACTTTATGATGATCAATCTCACCATAATTTAATGGCGGTATTCTGGTTTGAAAACCTTTTACATAGCCTAGATCTTCTTTTGATAATTGTTTCGAAGAAAGGTTTAAAAGCTGTTCTGTAATTACTTTCAAAGCCGAAATTGTACTGTTTGCATTATAAGTCATCTTATAGGTTTCTGCTGCTGAACCCGGATACAGTACTAAATGACCATTACCATCTAACGCTTTTCTTCCTCTTTGTTTGGCTAAATATTGATAATGTTCATCAAAAAAACGTAGACAGCTTATGATAAACAAATTGTATTTTTGAATGTCCTCACCTGCATATTCTTTTTGCTGCAGCATCATTTGGCAAAACTCAAAAACGGTGTCCCATTCGTATTCCAGCCAGGCATTGTATTCCATTCCCGGATCGTAATCTGCAGGACGTTTCCAATCGTATTCAGCAGGATTTGGCAAACCAAAATTCTCTAATTGTTCCGTAAATGATGCGCCGTTATGTTTCCAGTAAACTTTACTTCTTAGTTCAGCATTTTTTTGTAAACTCAGATAATAATCCAACTGTGATTTCATCATATCAAAATCACCGCTTTTTATCATCGGAAAATAAACCAATCGCTGGTTTTGAGCCGTCATTGTTCCGCCGCCCCAATTTCTGAAGTCCGGTGTGAAATTCAGATCAGGATTGGTAAAAACAGGATCAACTGTAAAAAGTCCGCCATTGAATTTCGTCGGATATTTTCCGTACGCGTTGGCCCCTAACATATAGCGAAACAATTGATAATTTTGTCCAATCTGATACACTGAATCTTTTGCGGCAGCATTGTTTTTTTGAGTATAAATAAAGCTTCGGTCCCAGAAATTATTCCACCATTTGATCGTGTTTTTTTCTGATTGTTTTGAAGTGTTTTTATTAGATGAAATTTGATTTTTCAATACAGTATTCCAGACATTCAAATCAGATTGACTGGTGTTTAAATAAAGTTCTACAGAGTGCTTTTTTGAAGGCTTTATACTCGAAAGACTAAATCCTTTAAAGTCTGTATTTTGATACGTTCCCGTATAAGTTCCGTGTGGTTTCAGATTATTTCCGGTCATGAATCCGCCAAAAGTAAGATTCGCCAAAGGATTCAGCATCTGCTCTTTTACCGATTCCATTTTTTGCTGTTTTACGGCCACATCAAAAACAGTATTTTCCCTGTTTCTGTGATAAAATTTTATGCCGTTGTTTTCAAACGAAACAGAATCTTTATACGTGATAATCTCTCCCTGAGGCGCCCATTTATAAGAATTGGCATTGTTTGCTTTTCCTTTTGAATCTCTGTTTTTATAACGCCAGCTTTCATAAGAAGCTGTCATTTGCACCGGATTTTTACTTTCTAAATCCAGATGAATAATGGGTTTAAAAACATCCACCCAAAGTTTGATTTTGGTATTGTTCTGAGCAATCAAAATACAACCGTCTTTCAATACTAATTCCTGATGAAAACCTTCATTATCCTTGAACGGATTTGGTGTTAAAGCTACTTTTACACGACCTAATTTCAGTAATGTATTGTGCTCATCGAAAGTACCGCTACGAGAAAAATAAAAATACAAATCTCCCTTTTCTACCCAAACATTCAAACCAATATCCCCTCCGCCCAAAGGCATCGATTCTGACGCATTGTTGCTTTGCGTTTTCCAAACCTGATTGTAATTATCAAGCACAGGAATCTGAGCTTTAATACAAAGCGTTGTGAAGAGAAAAAATATAAATATTAAATTTTTCAAATTTATTTATTTTTTAATGTGCAAAATCTGCGTAAAAAAAATAGTTCGCAGATTTTGCAGATTAAGCAGATTTATTTTCATTTTTTGTCATTTCGAACGAGAAATCACAGTAGAGGCTCTGTAAAGAATGTCTTCAATCTTTGTCGAATTACGAGCGTGATTTCTCGTTCCTCGAAATGACAACTAAACGTCAAAAATCTTAACTTATAACTCATAATTAATAACTCATGACTCTTTACCACTCATCTGTCCTAAAAGACGAAACGGGTAAACCTCCGGCACTAAAAAGTTCTGCTTTTGCAAAATCTTTAAACAAATATCTTACTGCAACAGGTTTAGCCACTTTATCTGATGTCAAAACCACTGATTTTCTGCGAACTACTGTTTTTGCGGGATAAAAAACTTTGTCTTCTCCTGCCAGTTCAAAACCCGTTACTTCTTTATCATACGCTGTAATTCCATTCGCGGCATCATCAAAAGAAACGGTTACCGAATTATCTTTTATTTCCATCGATTTGTATTTCGGGCTTTCAAATTCAAAACCTTCAATGCCGTAAGTTCTGGCCAAAGCCTGAAAAGCCAATCGGTTTCCGCCTTTTTCCTTGTCCATTGGGTGAATACTATTTTCTTCTCCCACATCCATCAGAACTGCCATAGCCGAATTCGGAATTTCCTTTACAGCCTTCAGCTGTGCTTCTCTTAAATAAGCTGAATTGTATTTTTCTAAATAGTCTTTCGGATGAAATGTAGCATAATTAAACGGTGCGATCTGGGCGTAATAAAAAGGGAAATCTCCTTGTTTCCATAACGTTCTCCAACTGCTTACCATTTTCTTCATTAGGGCTGCATATTCATCCCCTCTTTCGTAATTGGATTCGCCCTGATACCAGATACAACCTTTTATTCCGTAACCAATTACAGGCGAAAGCATTCCGTTAAACAATGTTGTTGCCACACGATTGGGATCTTTTGCCAAATCTTCTTTTTTAGTTGGGATTTTAGCACTTGCAAAATCCTTCAGCATTTCCTGATTCATCCAGGCTTCCATGCTTGAACCTCCGTAAGAAACGTGAATCAATCCCACCGGAACATCTAAAACCTCCTGCAAAAGTGAGCCGAAATACCAAGCCGTTGCGCTAAAATTAGCGGTCGATTTTGGCGAAGCAGTTTCCCATTTTCCTTCAAAATCATCCAACGGTTCCAGAACTGTCGCTCTTGGAATCGTAATCAAACGGATGTTCTTATTGGTTGATCTTACGATAATTTCATTGCCATTTTTTACAGGCTGTCCCTGAAAACCTTTCAAAGGCATTTCCATGTTAGATTGTCCTGAACACAACCAGACTTCTCCAATCAGTACGTTTTTTACAATTACTTTTTCAGTTCCTTCAGTCACTTCGATAGTAAAGGGCCCTCCCGCAGTTGGTGTCTGCAAGGCTACTTTCCATTTTCCCTGATGGTCTGCTTTTGCTTTATAAATTTTAGAATTCCACGATGTTTTAATCGTGATATTTCCGTTTTTCTCTGCCCAGCCCCACATTGGTGCATTCGACTTTTGCTGCAGCATCATATTATCCGAAAATAATGCCGGAAGCTTGATTTTTGCGTTGATTTGAATGCTTGCGAAAAGCAATATCATGAATGTAAAAGCGCATTTAATATTTTTCATTTTTATCTTCTTTTTTGCCACAGATTAAGAGGATTAAAAAGATTATTAATCTGTGTTGAAATTTTATTTACTCTTTTTTTATTGCCTCCAGCCTTAGCTGGAAGAATAAAATATATCTAAAATTGGCCTTAGCCAAAATGTCGCGTTTATTGGCTAAAGCTGGAAGCTATTGATCATGATTTATTTATTCAATTCATTTTCATATTTCATCTTTATTCTTTCATCTTTATTCTTTCATCTTTATTCTTTCATCTCTTTCAAAATCGTAACTGGCCCTAACAACCCTGCATTCAATAAAGGTTCTCCCTCTAATCTAAAAGGCGCTGTTGTCCAGGTTAGTCTTTTCTCCTTTGGCAATTTTTCATCACCAATTAATCGGTTTGCCCAGGTATTCGTGATCTTTATTTCGATTGTATTTTTTCCTTTTTTTAATGCTTCGGAAATATCCACTTTATACGGGAAAGTCCAAAGTGTTCCGCACTCTTTTCCGTTGATTGTTACTTCTGCAATATTGGCGATTGTACCTAAATCCAACCAGATTTTATCTGTGTTTTTTCCTTTCCAGTTCAATTCTTTTTTATAAACTGCTGTTCCTGAATAATATTTAATCTGATCGTTCTCTGACGTGCTCCAGTCAAAAAGCCGATTCATTTTTACCACTTCTTTTGGCCCGTTAAATTCAGGATCAAATCGCAATTCCCATTTTTCATCCAAAGTCTCAACTGTTTCAAATGCAGAATTCTTTTGATCTGCTTTTGCTAAAATCTCTTTTGTTGCTTCTTTAAAAATCACAAAACCGGATTCATTTTTATCTAAATTTAAAGAAACAATCGTTCGTCCATTTTCGATTTTCCAATTCGCTAAAACGGAAATTTTATCTGTTACAGGATTGTACCATTCCGGTTTTTTTCCTGTTACACGAAATGAAGCTTCAAACTCTCGTT
Organism: Flavobacterium aquidurense; assembly: GCF_002217195.1. Classification (NCBI taxonomy): domain Bacteria; kingdom Pseudomonadati; phylum Bacteroidota; class Flavobacteriia; order Flavobacteriales; family Flavobacteriaceae; genus Flavobacterium; species Flavobacterium aquidurense. The sequence continues at coordinate 80,624 of NZ_MUGR01000035.1, forward strand.
TTTCTTCTTTTTGATTGGATATAAAATAAATATCTTCCGTTGGAGATTTACGGTGTGTCCAGGCTAAGGTTTGAGAATCAGCCCGGTTTAATTTCGGAAAATAAATATCCTGTTCAATTCCAATTGAAGTAAAATCATTTCCTGAAAAAGGCAATTTAATAACTGTTCCTTTTCCTATTTTCCATAAAGAGGCATTTGATTTATTGTTCCAGATTTCATCCAGTACATTCTGCCATTTTTTATGATCGCTTTCGGATTGAATTCCGGGTTGCAGATCTGGTTTTTCATCAATAAAAACAGTAGCTCCCTCTTTTATTAATTCCAGCATTTTTTCGGCTACAGCCAAAGAAATCATTTTATTGGGTGCCATTTTATGACTTCCCGGGAATAATAAAGCCCTGTATTCGATACTATTGCTGAAGATTCCTTTTCCGTTTTCTACTTTCGAATTATGCAACAAAACATCGGAGTTGAACGAATCATACTGATAACCATTCATAGCATTTATCCATTGCGATAAATCGGTTGAATTTTTAGTAGAAGTGACTTCTTTTGGAATTTTAATACTTGGCTGACCTTCATTTTTCCATCGAATAGCTTCGCTTTCCACTCTTTCCTGTCCAAAAACATTTGGAATAAAAGGCACTAAACGATCCGGAAGTACCGAACGCGATGGCAAATCTTCACCAATAAAAACAGCCAAATCAACAACAGGTTTTCCTTTTTGTAATTGAAACTGAACTCTCTGACAATAATCAAACCAAGCTTTTCCGGGTTTCCACCACGTTTGATCTCTTTGAAAATAAGTTCCAATATCGTTTAGAGTCATTCCGGGTTTACGATCTGTCCAGGGATTATGAACAAAAACATGATAGAAAAAACGATTAATTCCCAGTGCATAATTTCTGTCTGCCATTGTTTTAAGATTCCCCGGATGCTCATCCCAATCCATTCGCAGCTCAGTAAAAGCTTCTGCCTGAATAATGTCTTTTCCGTAAATATGTCCGCCTGATATCGCATCAAGCATATCGTTTGGTTTGTCATGTGTGGGACTTTTTAGCCAAAATTCACCACTTGGATAATCGATATGTTTAAAGTGCAAAAGTCCATCGCTCATCATGGTTGGTGCCACATTTTCTGAACTGAATTTTACATTTGCTTTTTTGGCTTCATCAGCCAAAGTGCCAAAGAAATTATCGACAATTAATTCGGAAATCGTCTTTCTCACATCGTACAATACTTTCTCTGAAGTCTGAATATCCTTTACAGGCATTCCTGCCATAACCGGCAAATAATCAACAATATCGTAGCCTCTTCTTTTTTTGAATTCGTCTCTGAAAATCGGCGACCAGTTCTGGCTTCCACATTCCCAACTGTCTATATGCAGTATTTTAACCACTTTTGAAGCCAATTCAGGTCCGGCAGTTCTTAACATTTCACCAAACCAGTGATCTAATTGAAAACGCACAGCTTCTGCGTTAAATTTATCCACTTCTAAGCCTCTTCCTGCTCCTGCTGTTGCATTTTCATGTCCGGTAGAAGTATATCCAAAACGAATAATGCGCCAATTTCCTTTTGGCGCAGTTTTCCAATTCAGCATTCCTTTTTCATTTACAAACTTCGAAATATTAATCATTTTTGATGGTTCAATACAATCCGATTTACTGATTTCCTTGTCTGTTATTTGTGGACTCAAACGCCAAATTGCACCTGATTTCCCCTGATAATTATCGATTAAGGGTTCGTTTGACAAGAGTATTTTTGCGACTTTTAAACCCTGATTCCATTTTGCGGGATCCAGATCTTCTGCACCTGGTTCTGTTCCTTCCGGATCGTAAACAAACCTGAAATATTTGGCTTTTGTTGGTACAATACTGTGTGTGTAAAAAGCATCAACATCCTGCCAGCCATGACGTGGAGTTGTTAAGCGGCCAAGGCTTTTAAAGTTTTTACCATCATCACTTACTTCAATAATTAAACGATGTGCCTGATAATTATTTCCTTTGGTTTCTATCTGAATGGATTTACATAAAAACGGCTGATCAAATTCGTATTGCACCCAGCCTTTTTCCTTTAGTCTGAACTGATCGTCTTTGCTGGCATCACTTAAAAATGACGCATCAAAATCCGGTAATGTAGAAGTAATTTTCGGACGGTTTTGATTGGATGTTGTGTAGGCTTCCTTTACCGGAACAGCAAACGTGGCAATATCCTTATAATAGTCTTTGTAATGATTTGGCGTAGGTAATTGCAGGTTTTTAAAACTATTTCCGTTTACGGTAACGTCTGCCCAAACCACTTTTTGCATGGAGATTTCCGGCGCTATCCACGGTCCTCCGGCAACGGCAAAACCATCTGCAGGATGAAAAGCAATTTTAACACCTAAACGATCTGCTTCTGTCAGAGCCCAACGCACCAAAGTCCAGAATTCCGGACTCAGTTGCAAAACCGGAGGATTCATTAATGGCGGATTTGCCGGGCCTTTAATAGTCATTAAATACGCACCTCCAATTCCGGCTTGTTTCATCGCTTCCAGATCAGCTGTAATGCCTTCTTTTGAGTAAGCGCTTTGCATCCAATACCAATATACCCAAGGTCTTGAGGATTCTATTGTGGGCTGAAACGGATTATTTTCTTTTTTATGTATTCCTTGTGCGGAAACGAATCCCGTGACAAGTACTATTAAAAAGATGATTCTCTTTTGAAACATTAGTAATTATTTTTTAAGAAATCTGCCAGATCTGCTAAATCCGCGTGCCTATTGTACTCACGCAGATTTAGCAGATTTTAGCAGTTTTTTTTGTATTTCTATTAATATTTGAATTTCTTCAAACTGCTATCTAATTCATTTTTCGAACCTGAAAAAGGAACCAGATAAAAACTGTATTGATAATCTCCTGACTTGATCTGATATTGTTCTAACGGCTGCGCTACTGTAGTCCAACTGTCGTTTCCTCCCACTCCCATTTGGACCAAATCGATATTTACGGTTAAAAATCCCGGATCTTTGAGATCAAAAGTATGTTTGGCGGCACTTAAATTTTCCTGCGTATACGGCCATGCGCTCATGCTTAAAACTTTGGCATCATCAACTACCAACAAACCTTTATTTTTCTGAGGCGTTGTAAAAGCCATCCATCTTACTTCTGTCCTGTTTGCATTTTCCTGAGGTTTTACATAATGCTCCAGAAAATCATTAATTGGCAAAGAATATTTCCCTACGAAGGATCCAAAACTTCTGTCGCTGTAATTCTCCAATTCTCCTTTTCCGTACCATGAAATCTGATCGAACTTTCTTTGCACTCCCATTTGCATTCCAATTTTTGGAATGTTGGGTAATTTGTTTGTTGCTTTTAGGTTGTAATCGACTTTTATAATTCCGTTTTCATTAATTTTATAAACAACCTGTACTTTGGCACTGTCTTTTATAACTTCATATTCGCTTGTAATTATCGTTCCGTCAATAGCAATGGCCATTTTGGTACTTATCACTTTTGGTTTTGCCTGATACCATTGTTTTAAAAGTTTATGCGATTTCCAGCCTCTTTTATCATTATCAGTAAGCGGTCGCACAAAATTAGGCAACAATGGAGCAAAAACCTGTTCTTCGCCATTGAAAACATAAGAGCTCAGGGCTCCGTTTGCCTTGCTAATACTAATTTCAAAAGACTTTCCTTTAATTTTAAAATCAGAATCTGTTTCTGTGGTTTTATATTTAGAATCTTTTTCTTTAAAATCAATTACAACATCTTGTTTTTTTAGCAAAAACTGATCTTCCGCAACAACGTAACCTTTTGTTGCCCATAATTCATCTTTTGAAAGTTGGAATTCGATATTCAGAAAATACTCGGCATCTTTTTTCAGTTTTGGTAAATATTGTTTTACATTTAAAATAACAGATTGTCCCGCTTCTAAATTAAAAGGTTTTAATACCTGAGTTTTGATCACATTTCCGTTTTCTAAAATTTTTAAAACCGGAATATAGGCAGCTAAAGATTTTACGGCCTGACGATTTTTAATTTCTAACTGAAAATTGTCTTTTAAAGTACTTGTCGCTGGCTGATAAATCCATTTGTTCTCATAAATAGAACCTTTTGGTTTTCCGTTAGAATCAACAATTCCTTTTGTATTGAAATTTCCGTCATGGTATTTTTCTCCGAAATCTCCTCCATGAGCAAAAAATTCCTGACCTGTTGCAGGATCTTTTTTCACTAATCCCTGATCTTTAAATTCCCAAATACAACCTCCAATAACTCTTGGTAGTGAACGAAATTCATCCCATAATTCTTTTAAATTCCCAACCGAATTTCCCATGGCATGAGAATACTCTACAAAAATAATTGGTCGTGTATCTTTCTTTTGATCTACTAAAAATTTAGGTGTAAAAACTCCCGGATAGAATCGGCTTACCATATCCACATACGGCTCGTCCTGCGGGTTTTCGAATCGGTAAGCGTGATCGATTGTTTTAGGATATCTTGGGTCAAGCGGATCGATATATCCGTCTAATCGTGGGTTTCCTTGCGCCGGTTCGTAATGCACCGGACGTGTAATATCAAAATCGTGAACCCAACCCGCCATTGCAGCATGATTTGGTCCTTTTCCGCCTTCGTTTCCTAAACTCCAGAACACAACCGACGGATGGTTTTTATCGCGTTCTACCATTCTTGTCATGCGCTCCAAATACGCATTTGTCCATTTAGGGTCGTTGCTTAATTTTCCGCCAATTCCGTGTGTTTCCTGATTGGCCTCGTCCATTACCATGATACCATATTGATCACATAAATCATAAAAATAAGGATCGTTAGGATAATGACTGGTTCTGATAAAGTTGAAATTGAACTTTTTAATGGTTGTAATATCTTCTTTAATATCTTCTCTTGTGACAGCTTTCCCTCTTGTTGGATGTTGGTCGTGACGGTTTACGCCATATACATACGTCTCTTTTCCGTTGATGAGCATTTTGCCGTTCTCTTTAGAGAATTCAACGGATCGAAAACCAACTTTACAGCTTTTAGCTTCAGTAATATTTCCGTTTGCATCTTTTATCGACATCACCAAAGTGTACAAATTAGGTTCTTCTGAACTCCATTTTTTTGGATTGCTGATATTTTCCTTGAACATTCCAAAACGTACATTATCCAAACGGGGATAACTTTCGTTGATCATATCGATCACCGGTTTTTGAAGTGGTGCTTTGAATAAAGCCACATTATTGGCATCGTATAATTGTGCCTGAAAAGTATAATCTTTGATTTTTTCGCCTGTTAAGTTCTCAACTTTTGGACGTAATTGAAAAGAAGCGTCTTTGTATTGCTTGTCTAATTTTGTCTGATAAAAGAAATCCTGAATGCGTAATTTTGGCTCTGCCATAATAAAAACCTCACGCTGGATTCCGCTTACACGCCAATGATCCTGATCTTCAAGATATGAACCGTCTGTCCAGCGAATTACCTGAACTGAAACTACATTCTCCCCTTCTTTCAAATAAGGCGTAATATCAAATTCCGATGGCAGAAAACTATCTTCTCCATACCCCAGAAATTCTCCGTTAAGCCAAACCTGAAATCCGGAACTTACAGCGCCAAAATGCAAAGTTACCGTCATATCTTTCCAATTTTCAGGAACAGTAAAACTGCGTTGATAAGAACCTACTCCGTTATAATCTTTAGGAATAAAAGGAGGATTTATAGGTCTAAACGGATAAACGGCACTTTTATAAATCGGAATATCGTAGCCTTTCAATTCCCAATTAGACGGCACTTCGATTTTATTCCAACCATTCACTTTTCCTTTATAAAAATCTTTCGAAGCTTCTTTGAGATTGGTTGCGTATTTAAAATCCCAATCTCCCGTCAGCATTTTTAGCCGGCTTTTGGTTCTGTCGCCTTTTAAGGCATCTTCAACATTGGTATACGAATATGCCGTTGCTCTGGAGGGTTGTCTGTTGATACTCGTAACTGTTGGATCTTCCCAAGGTGCAAATTCATATTTTTTTGGTATTTCAGGAATTCCCGCAGGCTCGCCTGTTACAGATTGTGCCTGAATGCTGACTGCTAACAGTAAGAAGTAAAATGTGAAATGTAAATTGTGAATCGAAACTCGAAACTTGAATAACCACTGACCTATTTTAACCATAATATTTTATATAACTGCAATCTGAATACTGAGACTGCGACTGAATACTTTTATTTCTTCTCTTTTTTCTCCGGTGGTGCGACAAAATTCGTTTCGCTTTTCCCTAAATCTTTTGATGTTGCAACTGCAATTCCTCTTTGTTCTGCTTTATTTACGGCACAATAAAAGTGATACACTACTCCATTATGTTTTACTACAAATGATTTATGCGCAAACATATTATCATAAGGTTCTGAAGATTTGATTAAATCATCGCCTTTCCAATCTGACCAGTTTACTAAATCATTCGAAACTGCAAAACGGTTAAATGCACCTTGATTCCAACCCGTCCAGAAAGCTCCAAAATAGAACATCACCCAAGTATCATTGATACGCTGAATATAGGCATCTCCTGAGATTCCTTTATGATGATTGATTAAAGGTTTATTACCATAACGTTTCCATTGTTTCATATCGTCCGATACTGCCATAGCAATACGCTCTGCGCCTTTAGCAGGATTTATGCTATCACCACGAGCATTATAATACATGATAAAATTGTGTCCTGTCAATTTATCCTTATCACGAATCACACTATTTTTATACATCGTACTATTATCCCACCATTTAGCATCTTTGTCTTTTGGCGTTAAAACCGGATTTTCTAATCTTTGAAATTCGTGCGGTTTTGTTGGAGATTCTTTAGTATAAGCCATCCCGATCGATAATACTCCGGCTTCGTAACCTTTGCTGTCTCCTCCAAAATAACTCATCCAGTATTTGCCATCGTATTTTCCCCATTCATAGCTTCCACCCCACGTTGGATCTTGCAATGAAATATATCCTGCTTTTTGATTGACATCCCAGTGTTGTTCGTTTTCAGAGAAAGACATTACTTTTCCTAAATGTTTCCAATGCAATAAATCGTCACTTTCTGCCAGCCAGGTTTCGTATCCTCTTCCGTCATAGATTAAATAGGTCATGAACCATTTGCCGTCTTTTCTAAATACACTCGGGCAATCCATTTTATAGGAGTTGTCTGTGGGAACCATTACTAAACCGTATTTGTAAGGCGTTTTGATTTCGTTGTAGATCTCCTGCATTACAGTTTCGTTGATGTCTCTTTTCTTGTATTTTTGAGCTTTGCAACTGCTTATCAAAAGTGCTGCAATGGCAATAAATAGGTATTTAATTTTCATGTTTTATATTTTGGCTACGAAGACGCTAAGCACTAAGTTTTTTTGTTTTTCTTTATTAATCTCTGCGGTGAAATAATCGCGCAAAGTCACAGAGCCGCAAAGTTTCTCGACATATTATTCTATTCTCTTTTCAACTCTTGCAATCTGGATTCCATTACGTCTTTGTTTAGTTTTACTTTTACCATTCCCATTGGGTGAAATCTTCTTTTCAGGTCAATTCCGGCGTAAACAATGGTGTAAACGTCATTTCCTTCTGGAATTAGACATAATGGTGTTCTCATAATATCCCACCATTTATCGACTTTGGTTTCTATAGGAAGATATCTGGCTTCCTGCCAATTTTTACCATCTTTTGATAATGAATAGGCAATCATATTGGGTAAATGATGTCCCCAGCCGTCTGGCCCACCGTCAAAAATGGCAATGTATAAACCGTTGGGTAACTGACTCACAATCGGATTCTCAACAAAAAACGGATGCATCGTTTTAATTGGATTATTACCTTCTTTTATTCTTGACCATGGACCTTCTAAACTTTTTGATTCGGCTAAAGCCACAAACCAGCCTTTTCCTGATTTCTTTGGATAATCCGCCCAGGAATTAAAAGGATAAGCTCCGCTATAAAAACCAAAATACTTATCGCCTACTTTGTATGGAAAAAAAGAAGCCACACCCTGACGTCCTTCCCACGGTTCTGAGTCTAATCCGGGTTCCATGATAATGCCCATATCTTTATATGGACCACCAATTCCATCGATTCCCTCTACTGTTGATTCGCATCTCCAAATCCTTCCAAAAGAATGGTTCGGTTCTATTTCTTTACTCACTGTATAGGCCAAATAATAGCCGTACCATTTGTTTGCCTTTTCGTTAAAAACCGGCATATACGACCAAATAGCGGCACGGCGATCATTCATTGGGTTATCGTCTTCGGTTAGGGCGTATGTTCCGCTGGCCTGATAAATTGTTGACTCTCTTTTCCAGTGAATAGCATCTTTACTTGTCCAGTGTCCAATACGGGTTTTTACACGATCATAGTAATAATCAACCCCTTTTTCTCCTGCCCTTTCGGTTGGAAACATGTGATAGGTATCACCTACTTTTACCACACGTCCTCCTTCAAAACCACCTTGAATTCCTTCGGTTCCGGGCATTCCTTCTTCTACAACAGGTTTATTTTCTCCGCCTATAATTTCGAATAGCGGTTTCTCATCTGAAAAACCTTCCACTATATAAGTCGGATTCCAAAGATTTCCGTCCGGAAGTGCCGCGTTTCTAAAAGCTAGTTCCTGATTGTTTTTTGCAACTCCTAAAACTGCAAATAATCCTTTTCCGGGATGTATTGTCTGAGTTCCTTTTGGATATGAAATCGCATAAACATTTACTGGCGGTAAACCTGTAATTGTCACACCATTTTCTAATACTAATTTTGCATTTTGCAATTTATCAGCCTGAAGATATTCTGTATTGTTTTCCTTAAAAACACCAATTAAAACCTGAACTGGTTCTTTAAATTTTAATTGTAAAGCAGTGTTCGTTCCATTTTTATAAACATTCAAAGGAAGTTCGACACCCTGCAAACCTTGCAATTCTGGAGATAAACGAACGATATTATGTTTACTTCCTGAAAAAACATGCGCGTATTGCGTTGTTTTGAATGTTTTGTAATTTGATTTTACAACTTCAAAAGAAGCTGGTTTCCAAGCCTGGTTTTGTGCCAGAACTGAAAATTGAAAGCAAACTGAGAATACTACCAGAAAAGCTGTTTTTAATTTGAAATTGTATTTTATATTTTTTGAAAACATTGTTTTTTATTTTTAATTGACTCGCGAATTTCCCCAATCTTGTAATTTCGAATAAAGAGGAATCGCACTAAAAATTCCGTAACTATAATCGACAATCTTTTGGGGTTTTGCGTGTGATTTCTTCTTTGTCGAAATGACACAACTAGACGTAAAAATTATAGCGCTTTATAACTTATTTTATATTCTACATTAGGCTGAATAATCAATTGGTATTTATTTTTAGCCAATGTTTCAATTATTCCTGAATTTGATTTGGGCTTGCCTGAACTTTCAAAAACTAATTTTCCTTCGCCTTCAGCTGCTTTTACTTTGATTTCTTTGGTACTGCAATACAATTCGACTTCTCCGTTTGGTGTTGGAACTTTTCCCTGCATCCATTGTAAACCGCCTAAGTTGGGTTTAATTTCATACTCAGAATATCCCGGCGAAGTTGGTTTTACGCCCAAATAATATTTCCCTAACAAATAAATTGGACTTGCTCCCCAAGCATGGCAAAGGCTTTTCCCGTAAGGACGTCCATACATGGCTAAATGGTCTGCTCCTTTTTTGTTTGGGTTATATTCTTCCCAGAAAGATGTTGCACCCTCTTTTAGCATTCCGCCCCAATAGTCTTTCATTTCTTTTAAAACGTAATCCTGTTCTCCCATAGCACACAAAGCCTCCAATTCGTAAAAACGCATGTATGGTGTTGTGATTTTAAGAATATTATCATTGAGCAACACTTTATTTTTTATACTTTGTTTTTGCTCTTCATTAAAATAATTAAAAAAAATACCGAACATATTAGCGTATCTCGTGACAATTTCTTCCACTTTTCCGTTTATGCGCTGGTGCTTCATGACGTTTTGTTTTTTATCCCAAAAAACATCAAATAATTTTGTTTTTAAATCATCCGCTAATTTTTGATACTGCTCTTCATCTTGCTTTTCACCAGCAATTTCAGCACTAACTACCATCGCTTCTAAACTTCTTGCTAAAAGCATTTGCTCAAAACTAACCTCGCCTGTTTTTGGCAGTCCGTCAGCCCAATCAATAAACACCCAATCGCCTTCTAATGGTTCGAGGAATCCGCTTGTATTTCTTCTTTTTAAACAGAAATCCATAAGTGATTTCATTCGCGGATAAAAAGTTTTGATAAATTTCGTATCGCCTGTGTGCAAATAATAATCGTAAACACCCACAAACCAATAGAGCGAATAATCCATTATGATATTAACATGAGCCGTCACAGGTTCTTTTCCACGAAGCGCTAACATGGTTCGTTCTACAGAAGCCGAATCAAAGAATAAATAATAATTCATTAAATAACTTTGATAAGCGTCGCCAGACCAAACCCAGCGGTCGCGTTTTATTCCGTCTATAAAAAATTCGCGAGATGTTAAATGCATCGTATAAGCCGAAACATCCCAAATTTGATTCAATTGTTGGTCTGAAGATTTGAATGCACCACGATAGTCTAATGGTAAGTATTCATAAAGCATCGAAATAGAATCGTATTTTACCGTTGCATCTGCTTGTACCTGAACATAGCGGAATGCTTTTGATCCATTATGTGTGTACGTTTCAGGCTGATTTCCATCAAAAGATAAATGATCTAATGTTTCGCATCGAGCAGAATCCAGCGCTTCCTCACGAGATTCACCATAATAAAGTGCCACTTTACCTTTTCCTTTTAAACCGTGAATTTTAATGTAACCAAAAGTTTCTTTACCGAAATCTACTAATGCGCCACCTCCTATTTTTTCTGTTTTTTTAGCGTTCATAGGTTTGGTTGTAAGTTTAAATCCCGAAGGCTTATTCTCCGGCGCATCAAAATTCCAGGAACCAACAGGTACCCATGGTGTGCCGGATTGTTGTGCTTTTCCGGTTTCATCAATCCAGAGTTTATCTTCATTGGTCACCTTCCAGGATGCATCAGATTTAACATACTTACCATCTATATAAATAGCCGGCAACACTTCCTGATTATACACTTTGAATGAAATTTTGTGTTTTCCGGCAGGAATTGCTATTGATTTTGGCTGCCCATACACCTGAACGCCATCTAAAAGTAATTGAAAAGGTCCTTCTGAATAGATTTTTACCTCGTCTGGCTTTGGAATATCTACTTCTGTTTGAAAAGTTACCAGGGCATAAGGACTATAATATTGCCAAAGCGGCGGAAATACTGCTTCGCGTTCTGTACGTTTTACCTGCATTTTATTACTTAACCAAACTTCAAAATCTCCTGGATACCAGATCCATGTCGCTTCTTTGGATTTTTCCTGCGCAAACAGAAAAACAGAAGGACAAAAAATAAGACAAACAAACAAAAATCTGGAAATTGAAAATTGGTTCTTCATATAAAAATAATTTAAGGCTAAAGATAAATGTTATTTTTACATTTCACAACCTGTACTGTCCTGTTTACACGGAATAATTAACCTTTTTTATACCATGACCGTAATTTTAGTCCCATTTTTTTATTTAATTCTTTAAATTTTATTTGATTTTTTTCCAAATAGATAATGAGTTGTGAGATTTATCATTCATTGGTTTAGAAAAGTATAGATATAAAAAATGCTTCAGGAATTCTGAAGCATTTTTTTTTATTATTTTCTAAAGTTTATCTGAATCTAATTGCCATTAAAAACAAAATACAAGCATAAAATTACAATCCCTAATAACCCAAACAACAGTTTTACTTTCTTGCTGGTTTTAGGAATATCAACTTCAACTGAAAAATTGGTTTCAGGGCTTTTATCCAATAATGAAATGATAACTGCCCCAATTAATAAAACGGCAAAAATGTAAAAGGATATCAATAAAAAGTGTGGCCAAATGGTGTAAACATCGGCAGGGAAGATCCAGAGATATAAAACCCCAACAAATAAACTAAAAGCAGATCCCCAGGAAAGTGTGGCATTTACCGCTTTTTTTGTGGTGCGTTTCCAGAAGATACTCAACAAAAACACAACGGATAACGAAGGGGCTAAAAAGCCCAAAACAGCCTGAAATATATTGAATAAATTTTGTCCCTTTATATTGTCGATTGCCACTGCAATTAGAATAGCAAACAAACATCCGGCTGCAATGGTGATTCTTCCTATCTTAATCTGATCTTTTATAGTTGCTGCCGGGTTGATTTTCTTTACATAAATATCATTGGTAAAAACGGTGCTTAACGCATTTAGCGACGAACCAATTGTTCCTACCAAAACAGCAATCATCACACAAATTACCAAACCGTTCATTCCGCTTGGGAACAAATTTGTTACCATGGTCATATACGCCAAATCAGAGTTGTTGCCTAATTCAGGATATAGCGCATAACAAAGGATTCCCGGTAAAATAAACAAAGGCAAAGCCATAACTTTTAGCCAGCCAATGAAATTTACCCCTAATTGCCCCTGTTCCAGATTCTTTGCACCTAAAACGCTTTGAACCATCGATTGATCTGTACAAAAAAAAGCCACAGCGGCCACAGGATATCCTAATAAAATCGCTGGCCACGGATAGTGCGCATCGTTTGCCGGCTGTACTAAATTCCAGAAATTAGACGGTGTTTTAGCAATTAAAACATCGATTCCTCCTAATTTTTGCAGCCCTAAAAACGAAAGTGTTAATGAAACCACAATCAGCAGAATCATCTGAAAAACATTAACTTTGGCAATGGCTTTTAATCCTCCTGCGAAAGTAAAAATTCCTGAAAAAATTACTAAAACGGTCACACTTTGCCACATCGGGATTCCAAGAATCTGACGCACTAAAACACCTCCACTAAATAATCCTAACGATAACCAGCTTACCAAAATTTTGACTAAAGCGTACCATGCCAAAATATTTTGTGTGCTGTCGCCATAGCGTTTTCCCATATATTCCGGCATTGTGCTTACTTTGCTCGCAATATAACGCGGTGCAAAAACCATTGCCAAAAGCAGTAAAAAAACAAAAGCATACCATTCGAAATTTCCCGCTACAATTCCGGTGGCGTAACCAATACTTGCAAATGCCAATAAGGATGACGGACCCACATTTGTTCCCCACATATTGAAACCGATGCTGTACCAGTTTAGTGAATTTCCGGCGAGAAAAAGTGTTTCGTTTTTCTTGCTTTGCTTGACACTAACGACCCAGCCAATGATTAATAAAGCCACCAGATAAACGGCAACAATTACAAAATCAAGCGTTGTTAATTTATCATAGATGCTGTTCATAGTCCATATTCATTAAGAACGTCAGCTATTTTTACTGGCAATCCGGTTTGCAGTGATCTGTCCATTGCCTGTAGTAAAGCTACGGTTCCAATTCCTTCTTCCATGTCCGGATAGGCAGTAAAGTTGAGTTCGATGCTGTCTACAAAATATTCCAGATAATTTTGATATTCTCCTGCGTGATGGCTTTGTCCTTCAAAACGGAAATAATGTTTTAAGGTCGAATCTCCCCACGTAATTACTTTTTCTTCCCCCGTTTTGTCTGTAACGGCATAACGCAATTCATGATAATCAGCCTGACTTGCACCTTGAGTTGCTCTTAAAATAGTGCTCATTCCGCTGTCTCTTTGCGCAGGCTGCGTTGGAGAGGTATAAACACCGCTTACTCTGGCAATTCTTCCGTCTGCGGCCTTGAAGATAAAATGCATCGTGTCTTCGTTTTTCAAGCCCGCAGCACTTCCGTTACTACTAATCATTCCGTAGCCCATAACTTCTTGAATGTTGGGTAAATACCATCTGATAAAATCTACAGGATGGCTTAAACCTCCGTACAGCCATTTGAAAGACTGCAACAACGACCATTCTTTTTCTAAAAACCATCTGTGATCTGCGTGATACTGCGCTTCGATAGTGATTAAATCTCCCAGTAAACCTTCTTCATAATCTTTTCGTTGTCTTTTTGCAGGTTCAAAAAATCTTGAACTCTGACCTATAAAAACCTTTTTACCTGTTTTTTTACTGAGTTCTAAAAGTGAAGCAGCATCTGAAAGATCATCGATAAATGGTTTGGTACAAACTACATGTTTACCATGCAATAAAGCTTGCTTTATATGTTCTGCATGCAAATGATCGGGTGTATAAATGGCAATGATATCAATTGAATTATCCTTTAATAAATCATCATAATTGGTGGTATAGGAATGGAAATCGAATTCCCTTGCTCTCTTTTTACACAATTCTTCATTTCTGTCGCATACTTTTACGAGTTCTAATTTTGAACTTCCTAAAGCAGCAGACATGGTGCTTCGGCCTTCTCCGAGTCCTAAAATGGCTATTCTTAACATTTATATTTTTGGTTTGATAGTTAGATTTTCTATAGTATCCTAACAGGTTTCTAAAACCTGTTAGGTATTACTTTTTATTTATTTTTTGCCACAGTTTAAAAAGGCTTAAAGGATTTTCAATCTGTGTTAATTCTTATATCCCAATAGCTAGCGGGAGTATCTTACCTTTTTATTGGCATTAAGCATACCTAAGAGGTTTTGGAAACATATTAGGATAAGTAATATGTCATTATTTCGTCTCTATTTTATTTAAGAAAATCCAGGTTTCGTCTGGTTTTGCGCCTTGAATTCCGGTTTGGTATTTTTTCATTAAAGCATTCCATTCCTCAACACGTGGATTGTTTTGAGTGGTCTTCGGGTTTAATTTATCCAGATTTTCTCCTTTGGGAATACTGATAATCAATATCAATTGTTTTTCATTTTTAAAAACCTGCAACTGTTGAAAATCAGCATTACAGAAACCTTTTGCGATTTCAGGCCATTTCTCGAATTGCGTGGTATGATAATCTACATATTCCTTTTGCAATTTTGAATCATCAACCAAATTGGCTGTCAAAACAACATTCTCCCATTCAGATGCCGGTTTTGAATCTTTGCATCTGTCAAAATTTTGGAAATCATAAATCGGATTTTCATAGATTTTAATTTGAAGGGATGGAAAAGCCAAAGCCAATTTTCGCTTTGTTCTTTCAGGCTGATTCATTTTTCCGTAAATCACCAGACGATTTTTCCATTGGTACAACGATTCACCTACAATTCTAAATCCTTTTATAGTCGATTTTATTTTTTCGATATCAAAGTCAGATCCTATCAATTCTATCGCAACCGGTTTTGGTAATTCTTGTAAACCCCAGCTTTCATCAATAAAAACCTCTTTTGTTAAATCCGTATACGGCGCTCTGATTCCGGCTGCCTCTTTGATTCTAGTGCTTACATACGGATTATTATCCTGCCAGATATTACCTTGAGGACCATTATTGTTTTTTAGGATTTTCTCGGTCGCAATCCAATTGTTTTTGATTGTAAATCCCTGACTTCCTTCATCTGTATACAAATACAACCACAAAAAAGGATCGTGCGCATAAGGACTGTTGTACACCTTATCGATATAATTCTCTTCAATTCTGCTGTTTGGCTGTGAAGAAAGGGTATAAATTCCTGAAACATCATGCAAATGTTTGGCATAATGATGAATTTTATTTCCAAGGATTTTATTGTTTTTCATTACGTTTGCCGTATGTGTCCAGCCCCATCCCATTGCGATTCCAGAGTAAGATACGTCTGAAATTTCGTTGTGTTCAATAGTAATATTACGAACAAAACCTGCACTGATTCCCAGTGTTCCCCAGTCTTCAGTGGTAACGTTTGTAATCAAATTATCAGCAATTAATTCATCAGAACAAATTTCTCTTTCATCTTTTACATTTAATGGTAAATGCGCCTCGAAGGCTTCTTCTGAAAATACGCCAACATTTATAGCGCTTCCACCAATGTCTTTGAATAAATTTCCTTTTACTGTATTGTGATTTGTTCCTTTATTCAAATCCAATCCTGTTGAGGCTAAATGCTCAAAACGACACGATTCAAACTGAATATTATTTGCATAATTCACTTCCACAGCCGCTCTTGGCCTGCCTACCCACGCCTGGTTTTCTAAACTGGCCTGATTTGGAGTTCCCGGAATCTTTAATTTATAAGCATCTAATAAATACAAACCAGATTGCAACGGAACATGACCTTGCTGCGAAGGACGAAGCCAATTGCTGTATTGAAATGAAATTCCTTTAAATCTAAAATCATGTACGGGAGTATCTATAGTTCCCTTTACTTCTACTAAATTTTCTAAAACAGGAACCGTTACTTTAGCCGAATTCATGTCTTCGCCAGCTCTTGGAATATAATATATTTTTGCGCTTTTTTTATCCAGATACCATTCTCCGGCTTCATTAAGCATCGAAATTCCGTTGTTTAAATAGAAAGCTGAATTTCCGTTATTTTTAGAAATCCACGGTGCCGGCCAAGGATGTTCGCTTTGAATGCGGCTTTCCGGCTCTTCAAACGAAAGTCTGGCGCTGTCTTTTTGAACTTCGATATTTTTGATTCGAAGATTCGCAACCGACCACCATTGTGTGATGAACATTTCCATTCCGGGCTCAAACTTAATCGACTTGTCTTTAAACGGAATCCAGCACGTTTGCGATACATGATCCCATGACAAAATACGATCCATCGTTTTTCCGGCTGTACTCTTGGCTCTCACCGCTTTTTTATCATTGACCCATAACTGACGGTAATTGATAATTTCACCAGCAATTTTAGGCGCATCAGCAACCCATACATTGGCTTTTTTTACACCATTTATAGTCGTAACTTTTTTCCAATTTTTAATTTCAAATCCACCATTAATAATTGGTTTTGCATTTAGATCTGCTACTATTGTTGTTGGACTTTCCGGAGTTCCTGAATCTTCAGGTCGCACAAACAAGGGTTCGTTTAAATAATAAGTACCATTCATTACGATAATCTGAATCCCTCCTTTTACAGACGGATCTTTTAGTCGGCGTAATTCTCTGGCTTTTCGCATTGCCATTTGTACTGTTGCCACAGGATTTGATTTTGTCCCTACATTAGTATCTTTTCCAGTTGGAGAAACCCAAATTTCTGCAGCGTTGGCTGAAAAAATAGAAAAGAAAATAAAAAGAACAATGAAAATTTTATGAAAAGAATTTGAATGCATTATTTTGAATTTTTAAACTTTTTTTGGTATTAAAATTATTAGGGATATAATTTAAAGTAATAAAAAATTTACATCAACAGATATTTTAACATTTACCTTAAATATATGGCACAATTTAAAAGAACATAAAAATATAAGTATCCTGTACCCTCCTGCTATTATTGAAATGAACATGGATAAACTATATTTTCTTAACTTTTACTATTTCTTTTGTGGCAATCTTTCAATTAGGAGGAATATTTAGAATATTTTTTTATAGATTTGTGTAATCGATTACATTTATGTTTTATTATTAATGCTCAATCATTTTTTCTTTATCAATAAAAAAACAAGGATCAATAAACAGATTTAGCAAATAAAACCTTCTAATACAGATCTAAATTTTAACCATAATACAATATCAATGAAAACTAACCCAATTAACTTTTTACGTATTGCTTTGGCAATTATGATTGCAAGTTGTTCGCAGAACATTGTCGCCCAAAATTCGAAACCCTATGACACTTACAAGAATATTGAGTTTAAAATGGCGAAAGTCAAAGAACCTGTAATTCCTAAAAACAGTGTCAACATAAAAGATTTTGGTGCTGTAAACGGCGGGTATGTTCTCAATACTAAGGCTTTCGCCGATGCTATAGATGCGGTTTCAAAAAAAGGCGGAGGAAAAGTAATTATCCCTGCGGGAATATGGCTTACAGGACCGATTATTTTAAAAAGCAATCTGGAACTTCATGCTGAAACCGGAGCATTAATCAAATTTTCTCCTGATAAAAGCCTATATCCAATTATCGAAACGAGTTTTGAAGGGCTCAATACATGGCGTTGCATCTCTCCTATTTATGGTAAAAACCTTGAAAATATTGCTTTCACCGGAAGTGGTGTCTGGGACGGATCCGGCGAAGTCTGGAGACAGGTTAAAAAGAGCAAATTAACAGATAGTCAATGGAAAAAATTTGTTTCTTCCGGCGGTGTTCTAAATAAAGATAAAACGAGCTGGTATCCTTCAGAAGTTTTTATGAATGCTTCTAAAGGCGCGGATCAAAACGTGCGTCCGGATTTAAAAATAAAAGAAGATTTTGAAAAAATTCACGACTTTTTACGTCCGGTATTGGTAAGTATTCAAAACAGTAAAAGAGTTTTATTTGACGGACCTGTATTTCAAAATTCTCCAGCCTGGAACATTCACCCACTAATGGTTGAGGATTTAATTGTTAGAAATATTACAGTTCGTAATCCTTGGTATTCTCAAAATGGAGATGGTCTTGATGTAGAATCCTGCAAAAATGTAATCATCGAAAATTCAAGTTTTGATGTGGGTGACGATGCAATTTGTATTAAATCAGGAAAAGATAAAGACGGTCGCGAAAGAGGTGTTCCCTGTGAAAATATCATCATAAAAAACAATATCGTGTATCACGGACACGGAGGTGTGACGGTTGGTAGCGAAATGTCCGGTGGTGTAAAAAACATGCATGTCTCAAATTGCACTTTTATGGGAACTGACGTTGGTCTTCGCTTCAAAAGTAATCGCGGACGTGGCGGTGTAGTTGAAAACATCTATATCTCTGATATTTTTATGACAGATATTCCGTCTCAGGCGATCTCTTTTAATCTGTATTATGGAGGAAAATCGATAGCAGAAACGTTAGAAGAAGGCGGAGACAAAATCATTAATAAAGCAATGCCTGTAAATGTAGAAACGCCACAATTTAAAAACATTTCCATCAAAAATGTAACGATCAAAGGCGCTCAGCAAGCCGTGTTTTTACAAGGTTTACCTGAAATGAATTTAGAGAATATCGAAATCTCTAACTTAATTGCTACAGCAGAAAAAGGTTTTTCGATCATTGATGCTAACGGAATCAAAATCACGAATGCAAAACTGGATATTGCAGAAAGCAATGTATTTGAAATCTACAATGCTAAAAATTTATCTTTAAAAAATGTGGAATTCAATTCAACTTCAGCAAAAGCAATTTCCATTAATGGAGAAGGTTCTAAGAATATTGAATTTACGTCTTCGACTAATTTTGATTTTGCAAAGAAAACTACTGTTGGAACAACTGTTCCTAAAGGAGCTGTGAAGTTTTAAAAAATGTTGGCTGTTAAAAGCGACATGTAAAATGAAAAAAAGCAGGCTTTCCGATTGAAAGCCTGCTTTTTTATTAACTCTTTTTTGTCATTTCAGTCGAAATGACAATTACACCAGACAGGTTTCAAAAAACTGTCGGGTTTAACTGGAGAAATCAGTGTGACAACTTTGCGGTTATTTACAGATTATAAAAAGAACCGGCATTTTCAAACCAAATCTTATTCTGATCTTCTGTTGAAAGTTGTGCTATATACTCTTCTAAAGTTTCTACGACTTCTGAATAATCAGAGGCAACATTTAAAACCGGCCAGTCAGATCCGAACATTAACTTATTGGAAGGGAAATTTTCAAAAATTACATCTAAGTACGGTTTTAAATCAGAAGGTTTCCAATTATTCCAACGGGCTTCTGTTACCATTCCAGAGATTTTGCAGCTTACATTTTCGTATTTTGCAATTTCCTGAATTCCTTTTTTCCACGAAATAATATCATCTGATTTTATATCCGGTTTTGCAATATGGTCGATAACAAAAGGCTGATATGGAAAATGTTTTACCAAATCTACTGCTGCAGTTAACTGACGATGAAAAATAAGAATATCGTAGGTATAATTGAATTGCTTTAAAGACGAAATTCCGTTACGGAAATCTTCTCTAAACATAAAATCATCAGCTTCGCCCTGAACAACATGTCGGAATCCTTTAATTGCTTTTTCTGAAGAAAAATGCGCTAATCTTTCTTGAATATTTTTATCCCTTAAATCAACCCAGCCAACAATTCCTTTTATAAAATCATTTTTAGAGGCTAAATCAACTAAAAAATGGGTTTCTTCTTCAGACTGACTCGCCTGAACTGCGACACAACCAGAAAATTGGTTTTGCTGCAATAGCGGCAAAAGGTCTTCGGGCAAAAAATCTCTTTGAATCTTTTGCATCGAATCATCGATCCAGCTGTCTCTTATGGGATCAAATTTCCAAAAATGCTGATGTGAATCAATACGATTATTCATCTTATATTAATTTACATCACTAATTAAGGCACGATCCAGATGTACGTAACCACCATCAACAAAAACAAATTGTCCTGTAGTATGCGACGAGCGATCTGAAATAACAAAAAGTGCCGTATCTGCAATTTCTTCGGTTTTGGTCATTCGGCTTTCAAACGGAATACTTTTATTGATTTTCTTCAACACAGTTTCTCCATCCGGAAGTGTTTTCAACCAATCATCGTATGCAGGAGTAAAACTTTCTGCGATAATAATGGCATTCGAACGAATTCCAAATTCAATTAAATCAACTGCCCATTCTCTGGTAAGTCCGAGAACTCCGCCTTTCGCAGCAGCATAACCTGAAGTTCCGCCCTGTCCTGTCAGAGCAACTTTTGAACCAATATTCAGGATATTTCCTTTTGACTCTTTCAGGTACGGAAGTGCATATTTTGTCAATAAAAAATAACTCACCACATTCAGTTTCAGCGAATTCATGAAGTCCTCATAACTCGCATCTAAACCTGCTCCGTCATTGACTCCAACATTGTTGATTACGGCATCAATCTTACCGTATTTTGCAACTATTTTTTTAACAGCATTTTCAATTTCAACAGGATCGGTAACATCTGTTTTTACGAATAATGAATCTATTCCTTTTTTTTGAAGTTGTTCGGCATAACCAAAACCTCTGTCATTTCGATCGACAAGTACCGGAATTGCACCTTCATCTGCCAGTCTTTTGATAATTGTTTCTCCTATACTTCCTTCTTTGCCCGCCGAACCCGACACGACAATAATTTTACCTTTTAAATTTAAATCCATTTTTTTACTATGTTAGAAGTAATTTGTTAGATGTGAAATCTGAAATCTGAAATGTTAGATGTGAAATGCAAATCTGAGACCTTAACTGTGAGAAGAGCTTAAAAATAAGTTCAAAGAACTTTTTAATTTACCATCTTCTCACTATTTACATTTCACATCCAACATTTCACACTTTTAAATTTTTACGCTCTTTTCTTATTCTATTTCTATTAATGCTTTAATCACATTATTTTTCGGATCAATTAAATCTCCAAAATTGTCAATCATTTCTGAAAAACTAGTTCTGTGCGTAATGTATTTTTTTGGATCTATTTTTCCGTTTTTAAGACATTCCATTACATATTCAAAATCCTGAATGGTGGCGTTTCTACTGCTCATTAAAGTCGATTCTCTTTTATGAAAATCAGGATGACTGAACGTTAATTCTCCTTTTTGAAGTCCGACCAAAACAAATCTTCCGCCATGCGAAATATAATTGAAAGCATCATTCATTACATTTCTGTTTCCAGTTGCATCAATAACCACATTTGCCATATCACCATTGGTAATTTCAGCCAGTTTTGCAGTAACATTTTCGTTTAACGGATTTATAGTTGCATCGGCATTCAGCTCGTTTTTACAAAAACCCAATCGGTATTCGTTGATGTCCATCACGATCACTTTTGCTCCGGCAATTTTAGCAAACTGAATTAGTCCAATTCCAATTGGTCCGGCGCCCATTACCAAAACAGTATCATTAGGTCCAACAGCCGCTCTTCGAACACCATGCGCAGCAATTGCCAACGGTTCTACCAATGCCAACTGATCATAATCTAATCCTTGACCGTGCAGTAAATATTGCTCGGGAATCGTCACATATTCGGCCATTCCGCCATCAATGTGAACTCCAAAAACTTTGATATTCACACAACAATTGGTTAAGCCATTTCTGCAAGCCACACATTTTCCACAATTGAAATACGGAATAAAAGTTACTTTATCTCCAGGCTCAAAACCTTCAGCGTTTCCTTTTACGTATTCTGCAGCCAGTTCGTGCCCCAAGATTCTTGGGTATTCAAAATAAGGCTGCGTTCCTCCAAAAGCGTGAATATCGGTACCACAAATCCCTATCCTTTTTATTTTTAATAATACTTCACCTTCTTTTGGTTCTGGTATTTCTTTTTCTTTTAATTTGAATTCCTGTGGTTTTTCACATACAATAAATTTCATCGCCCTTTTTTTTATTTTTAGATTACTTTTTATATGCAACTGCAGTTTGTTTACTCGTGCCTAAACCTTCGATACCAAGTTCTACAACATCACCGGCTTTCAGGTAAACAGGATCAGGTTTAATTCCTAATCCAACTCCAGGAGGCGTTCCTGTACTGATGATATCACCAGGAAGCAAGGTCATAAACTGACTTAAATAATGTACTAAATATGGGATTTTGAAAACTAGATTTAAAGTATTACTGTCCTGAAACTTTTTACCGTTTACACTCAGCCACATCGACAAATTATCAACGTCTTTTACTTCATCTTTCGTTGCTAGAAATGGTCCAAGAGGCGCAAATGTATCACATCCTTTTCCTTTAGCCCATTGTCCGCCACGCTCGATTTGAAATTCTCTTTCGCTGTAATCGTTTAATAAAGCGTATCCTGCAACATAATCTAAAGCCTCTGCTTCTTCAACATAACTTGCTTTTTTCCCTACAACAAATGCCAATTCTACTTCCCAGTCCGTTTTCACACTATTCTTAGGAATAACGACATCATCCGCAGGACCACATAACGAAGTGGTTGATTTAAAGAAGATGATCGGTTCTGTTGGGATTGGCGCTCCGGTTTCTTTGCAGTGATCTACATAATTTAAACCAATACAGATTATTTTTGAAGGTCTCGCTACAGGCGATCCTAAACGCACATTTGCATCCACTTCTGGTAAAGCAGGATTACTCTCTAATGCTTTTTGTAATTTTTCTAAACCCTTTTCCTCAAAAAAACGCTCGTTAAAGTCTGTTACAATCGACGAAACATCATATCTTTTATCACCAATTAAAACTCCTGGTTTTTCTTTTCCTATCTCTCCAAAACGTATTAATTTCATATTTTTTATTTTTATTGTAAGTTACTAAGTAGCTAAGGTTCTAAGATGCTAAGTTTTTCTTGGTGTTAAGTTTCTTAAGTGACTAACCTTTTAATTTTTTTTAAACCTAGAGTCTTAGTAACTCAGAACCCCAGTACCTTTATTTAATTATTTAATTTAATAAATCCTCCGTCGATTGGGTAATCGCTTCCGGTAATAAATCCTGCTTCATCACTGCACAGATATAAAGCTAAGGCTGCAATTTCATCCGGTTTCCCCATACGTCCGATAGGTTGGGATTGTGACAATTTCTCGAACATTTCAGCTTCTTTTCCAGCATAGTTTTTCGAAATAAAACCATCTACAAAAGGCGTATGAACCCTTGCAGGAGAAATCGAATTACAACGGATATTTTCTTTGATATAATCTTTTGCCACTGATAATGTCATCGCCATAACTGCTCCTTTTGCAGTAGAATACGCAAATCTGTCCGGAATACCTACCCAAGCCGCAATGGATGCCATATTGATTATCACACCACCTCTAGAAAGCCGAAATTGCGGAATTGCTGCAAACAAACAGTTGTAGACTCCCTTTACGTTCACCTCCATCACACGATCAAAATCAGATTCGGGTGTCGTGTCAACTTTACCCACATGAGCAATTCCGGCGTTATTGATCAGAATATGTATATTGCCAATGGCTTCAAATGTTGCAATAACCTCTTTTTGGTTTGCCACATTACAGGCATGCGAAAATACATTTCCGCCTAGTTTTTTTATATCTTCAACTGCTTCCTGAGCACTTTCGAGCCTGAGATCAATGATATGTACTTCTGCTCCCTGTTTGGCAAAAAGTGTTGCAATTGCTCTTCCAATTCCGCTACCGCCTCCTGTTATTACTGCTTTTTTATTTTGTAATGAAAACATATTTTATTCCTGTTTAGTCCTTATTTCTATCGTTGTAGTGTTCCTAAATTAATAAATGTAAAAAACACAATTACAAATGTAATTTTTAATCTCAATATACTGATAAATTTTTTTCCTTATTCCTCAAAAAATGATCATAGTCTAAGATATTATAACATTTTTTATATCATTTGTAAAAAAACAAGACCTCAGATTCACATCCTGCAAAAAACGACTGTTAATAAATGCTTCAGTCATTGCGCAATTCAATCTTATTTCTATTTTTGTAATTGTATATTTTACATTTATTATTCTTCAATCAAAATTATCACCATTAAATTATAACAAAATGACGATACTAAAAGGGATAACCTGGAATCACACAAGAGGTTTATTGCCAATGGTTGCCACAGCACAGCGTTTTACAGAACTACATCCAAATGTTGAGATTACATGGGAGAAAAGAAGCCTGCAGGAATTTGCTGATGCATCAATTGAAGATTTAGCCAAAAGATTCGACTTATTGGTTATCGATCATCCGTGGACAGGTTTTGGAGCGCACACCAATGCTATCCTTCCTCTCTCCGATCATCTTTCTGCTGAATATATAAAAGATCAGGAACTTAATACTGTTGGGCGTTCTTACGAAAGTTACGTTTTTAGCAACAAACTATGGGCGTTACCAATTGATGCCGCGACTCCGGTTGCAGCCGCACGTTTGGATATTTTAGAAAAAAAAGGTTTGAAAGTCCCTCAGACTTATGACGATTTATTGGCTTTAGCTAAAAAAGGATTGGTCGCTTTCGCAGGAATTCCGGTTGATGTTTTAATGAGTTTTTATCAATATTGCTGCAGTTTGGGTGAAGCTCCGTTTCAGTCTGAAGAAAAAGTAATCTCAACAGAAACAGGAAAAAAAGCGTTACAAATGTTCCGCGAATTGGCACAGCTTATCGATCCTGCGAATTTCAACAGAAACCCTATTCAGGTTTACGAAGCTATGGTCAATTCTGATGCAATTGCCTACTGCCCTTTTGCCTACGGATATTCTAACTATTCGAGAACGGGTTACAGCAAAAACTTACTTCACTTTTATGATTTAGTACGTTTGAATAATAATCCGATGATCAGTTCTCTGGGCGGAACGGGTTTAGCGGTTTCTTCTTTTAGTAAAAATATTCCCGAGGCCATCCAATATGCTGAGTTTACCGGATCGTCTAACGTTCAACAAAATATATTTGCCGATAACGGTGGACAACCCGGCCATTTACAGGCCTGGAAAAGTGACAGAATAAATGCTTTAACTCATGATTATTTCAAAAATACCTTACCGGCTCTGGAACGTGCTTTTTTACGTCCGAGATATTCCGGACACATGTATTTTCAGGATCACGCAGGCGATGTAGTTCGTGATTATCTGATGAATGGCGGAGATGAAGAATTGGTTTTAGAAGTCCTGAATTCGCTTTATGCGAAATCACTAAACCTGCAAACCACATGAGACCACTTGAAGGATTAGTTGTATTGGAGTTTTGCCAGTTTTTGGCAGGTCCGTCAGCGGGATTAAAACTGGCTGATTTGGGTGCCAGAGTCATCAAAATCGAACGTCCTGTAAAAGGAGAAGCCTGCAGGCAACTGAGCATAAAAGATCTCTTTGTTGATGACAGCAGTTTGTTGTTTCATACCATTAACCGAAATAAAGAATCTTTTGCAGCCGATCTTAAAAACCCTGAAGATTTAATTTTAATTAAAAAACTGATCGCTCAGGCTGACATTATGACACATAATTTCAGACCGGGCGTAATGGAAAAAATAGGACTGGACTTTAATGAAACATTGGCTATCAACCCCAAAATAATATACGGAACTATTACAGGTTACGGCACTATTGGTCCGTGGTCAAAAAAACCGGGACAGGATTTATTGTTGCAATCATTATCAGGATTAAGCTGGTTGAGCGGCAGAAAGAGTCAGGAACCCGTTCCGTTTGGTTTGGCTGTAGCCGATTTAATGTGCGGTAATCATTTTGTTCAGGGAATCTTGGCGGCATTACTCAAAAGAGCCAAAACCGGAAAAGGAGTTTTGGTCGAAGTAAGTTTGTTAGAATCGGTTTTGGATGTTCAGTTTGAAGCGATTACTTCTTTCTTAAATGATGGAGGTCAGTTGCCTGAAAGAGGTGATATAAAAGGAAGTGCACATGCTTTTTTAAGCGCTCCATACGGCGTTTATCCCACTCAGGAAGGTTATCTTTCCTTAGCGATGGGCGATTTGATTTTTATTGGAAATGCTTTAGGATTAGACTTAAATAAGTACGCTGACAAACAGGATTGGTTTACGCATCGGGATGAAATCAGGACTATTTTAAGTGAAAAATTAGCCTCTCAAACAGCCGATTATTGGCTGGAAGTACTCCAAAAAAAAGGAATATGGTGCGGAAAAGTATTTAATTATGAAGAATTGGACAACCAGCCTTTCGTAAAGGAATTACAACTGAAACAAATCGTAGAAAATACCGACGGAAAAACAATGATCACTACGAGAAGTCCAATTCAGCTTGACGGAAAAATTTTAATAAGCCCAAAAGCAGCTCCTAAAGTTGGAGAAGATAATTTAGCCATACACAAACAATTTTTAAACAACGCATGAAACCATTAGAAGATTATTTAATAGTAGATTTTAGCCAGTTTCTTTCCGGGCCATCAGCAAGTTTGCGATTGGCTGATTTGGGTGCGCGCGTGATAAAAATTGAGAAACCGGGAACAGGCGATATCTGCCGGACCTTATATACTTCTGATTTGATTATGAATGGCGAATCGTCAGTATTTCATACCATCAACAGAAACAAAGAATCATTTGCCATTGATTTTAAAGAACCATCAGAATTAGAAAAATTAAAGAAACTATTGGCTAAAGCCGACGTTGTCATGCATAACTTCAGACCCGGAGTTATGGAACGCGTGGGTTTAAGTTATGATGATCTCAAAGCCATTAATCCAAATGTAATTTATGCTTCTATTTCAGGTTTTGGCGAACATCCAGACTTAAAAGATTTACCGGGACAGGATTTATTATTACAATCCTTAACGGCCTTGACATGGCTGAGCGGGAATCAGGATGATGGTCCGGTACCAATGGGTTTATCGATCGTCGACATGCTTGCCGGAGCACATCTGGCTCAGGGAATTTTGGCCGCTTTGTACAGAAAAGTCACTCACAATATTGGCGCTTCGGTACAGGTCAGTATGCTGGAATCGGCTTTTGATTTTCAGTTTGAAACGATCACGACTTATTTTAATGATGGCGGTGAATTACCTGTTCGAACTAAAACCAATAATGCTCACGCCTATTTAGGGGCACCATACGGAATTTACAAAACCAAAAATGGCTTTCTGGCTTTGGCGATGGGTTCGATTCCGGTTTTGGCTTCACTTTTAAAATGTGATGCGCTTTTGGCGTTTCCTGAAAATAAATTTACTTTAAGAGACCAAATCAAGAATATTCTGGCAACTCATTTGCAAACCCGGAATACTGATTTTTGGCTGAATATTTTAGAACCTGCAGACATTTGGTGTGCCGGAGTTTTAAACTATCAGGAGCTTTTTGCTGAAGATGGATTCAAGATTTTAGACTTTACGCAAAAAGTAACAATGCTGGATGGTTATTCGTATCAAACGACAAGATGTCCCATTAAAATTGACGGGGAATATTTGACTTCAAGTAAAGGTTCTCCAAAATTAGGACAGGACAATGAGAAAATTATTAAAGAATTTATAGCTGTATAATGAAGAAAATAAGAATCGCTGTCCGCAAATTCGATCCTTTCGAAAGTACGCTGCAAAAGCTATGGGATTTATTTTGTATTGAAAATAATATTCAGATTGAAGCCGAAATGGTTCCCCTCGAATTGCACGAACTTTATGAAACTACAATTTTAAAAAAAGGTTTAAAAGAAGGAAAATGGGATATTGCACACCTCAATACCGATTGGATTTATGATGCCGTACACGAAAAAGCGGTTCTTGATTTGTATTCATTCATAGCAGAAAATCCTCCTGAAAGTTATCCCTACGGATGGCACAAATCGCTTTTGCATTTGCAAAAATTGGATAATGGCACATACGGACTTCCTTTTCACGATGGACCAGAATGTTTAATTTACAGAAAGGATTTATTTGAGAACGAAACTGAAAAAGAGAATTTCAAAAAGCAGTTTGGTTATGCGCTTTCTACTCCAAAAACCTGGACAGAATTTACAGAAATTGCAACCTTTTTTAACCGTCCCGAACAAAATCTATACGGCTGTATTTTTGCTAATTATCCGGACGGGCACAATATGGTTTTTGATTTCTGCCTGCAGTTGTGGACTCGTGGCGGATCGTTGATCAACGAGAAAAATCAAATCTCGATTCATAGCGACGCAGCGGTTCAGGCTTTAGATTTTTATCGTAAAATCGTAAATAACAAAAATGCTGTTCATCCCAAGTCGAAAGAATTTGGTTCAGTTGAAGCCGGAATGGCTTTCGCCGATGGACAAGCAGCAATGGCAATCAATTGGTTCGGATTTGCTTCGATGGCTGAAGTTATCGAAGAATCAAAAGTGAAAGGAAAAATTGATATTACTTCTCTCCCATCCGACCCAAATCATAAAACAGCTTCTTTGAATGTGTATTGGCTGTATACAATTGGTTCGGGAAGCAAACACAAAAGATTAGCTTACGATTTTTTACGATTTGCCACTACACCTGAAAGTGACAAACTATTGACCATCGAAGGCGGAATTGGCTGCCGAAAATCGACCTGGAAAGATGAAGAAATTAATACTTTAATTCCGTTTTACCATAAACTGGAAATGCTTCACGAAAATGCGCTGACATTACCACAAACGCCAATTTGGCCAAAAGTTGCTGAATTTATCGATCATATGGTTTTAAAAGCCATAAATAGTGATATTCCTTCGGCACAATTATTAGAAGAGACACAAATTAATATTCAAAAAATAGAATAGACATGAATATTCCCTATCAACCTAAATTACCGGAAACGAACCAGCCGATCATCATCATCGGAGCAAGCGGAATTGTAAAAGATGCGCATTTGCCTGCTTATGAAATGGCCGGTTTTACTGTTTTTGGTATCACCAACAGAACGATTTCTAAAGCACAAGATCTGGCAAAACAATTCAAGATTGCCCATGTTTTTGAAAACGTTGCTGACGCAGTTAAAAATGCACCATCAAACGCTGTTTACGACATTACAGTGCTGCCCGATCAGTACATCGAAATATTGGAACAATTGCCTAACGGAGCCGCAGTTTTGATCCAGAAACCTATGGGAAATGATCTTGCTCAGGCACGTGAAATCATCGCGGTCTGCGAACGTAAAAACCTGGTGGCAGCAATTAATTTTCAATTGCGTTTTGCTTCATTTGTAAGTGCTGCAAGACATTTGATCAATGAAGGAATTATTGGTGAATTGTACGATTTTGAATTTAAAGTTACCGTAAACACCCCTTGGGAATTGTTCCCGTTAATTAAGGAACATCCTAGATTGGAAATTCTTTTTCATAGTGTTCACTATATCGATTGCATCAGGTCCTTTTTGGGAAATCCGAAAAGTGTGATGGCCAAAACAGCAAAACATCCGTTAAAGAAATTATCCTCCTGCCGTTCTACCATTATTTTGGATTACGGAGAAGACAAACACGTCGTAATCAACACCAATCACGACCACCATTTTGGTCCTAAACATGAAGAAAGCTACATCAAATGGGAAGGAACCAAAGGAGCGATCAAAGCCAAAATGGGTTTATTAATGAATTATCCTGATGGATTACCGGATGAATTTGAATATTCGATACTAAATGAAAACGGCGAATACGAATGGAAAAAAATCGAATTGGAAGGTTCCTGGTTTCCCGAAGCTTTTATAGGAACAATGTCAAATTTAATGCGATTTAAAGAAGGCTCTGACACTAAATTACTGGCAAGTGTTCTGGACGTTCTCGACACTATGAAAGTTGTTGAAGCCTGCTATGTCAGTAATAAAAACGGAGGAGTTTCTCTTGGCGAACTGTAAAATCAGTCGCAAGTCGAAAGTCATAAAGTCAAAAGTGATTGACTTTATGACTTTGCAACTTTTAAACTAAAAAATATATGTATTTCAAATCAACCTTTTTTGAAGAGTATCAAATTGGCGATAAACGCGTCACTTTTGGCCGAACAATTACCGAAACTGACTTTGTGGTTCACGCAGGTCACACAGGAGATTTTTTTCCGCATCACATGGATGAAGAATGGTGCAAAACACAACCTTTCGGACAGCGCATTGCACACGGAACTATGGTCTTTAGCATCGGAATCGGCCTGACCGCATCTGAAATTAATCCGGAAGCTTTTTCTAAAGGATACGACAGAATGCGATTTGTAAAACCGGTGCACATTGGCGACACGATTCATTCTGAAATTACCATCTCAGAAAAAGCAGAAGCTAAAAAACCGGATATGGGAACTGTAACAGAACACGTTGAAATTATCAATCAAAAAGGAGAAGTTGTTCTCGTTTGTGATCATTTATTACTCGTAAAAAAGAGGCTCTAAGTTTCTAAGCTGCTAAGTGTAGCATTAAAATAATCGCGCAAAGTCGCAGAGTTGCAAAAAAAAACTTCTGAACCTTTGTCACTTTGCACCTTGAACCTATTAACTAAAAAAAACTATGCAAATAACCAATCAAACCGGCGATCAACACGAAGCTGCCACAGAAAAAGGAACAGGTAAAAAATACCTTTTGCCTTTTATACTAATTACCAGTTTATTTTTCCTTTGGGGAATGGCGCATAATCTGGATTCTATTTTAATTCCACACCTAAAAAAGGCTTGCGAATTAAACAATCGCCAATCTACTTTGATTGATACTGCCGTATTTTTTGCTTATTTTATAATGGCCATTCCGGCAGGGATGCTCATAAAAAGATTTGGTTATAAAAACAGTATTATTACCGGATTGTTAGTTTTCGCAACTGGTGCTTTTCTGTTTGTTCCTGCGGCAAATACCAGAACTTACGAATTGTTCTTATTCGCTTTATTTGTAATTGGCTGTGGACTAACAATTCTTGAAACGAGTGCCAATCCGTATGCAGCAATTTTAGGTCCCCCTGAATCCTCCTCAAAACGATTGAATTTAGCGGCTTCCTTCAATGGTTTGGCTGCGATGGTTGCGCCAATTGTGGGTTCATTATTTATCCTTTCGGGAACCAATCATACACCGGAACAAATGACTGCAATGCCAGATGCTGCAAGAGCGGCCTATTTGTTAGAAGAAGCTTCATCTGTAAAATTACCTTATATTATTTTGGGAAGCGTATTGGTTTTGGTGGCGATTTTATTTTATTTCATGCATTTACCTTCTATGAAAGCAGAGCATGCAGAAGTTGAAGTAAAACCGGGATTTTTCTCTGTATTAAAATTTCGTCATTTAAGCTGGGCAGTTGTAGCGCAGTTTTTCTATGTAGGTGCACAAGTTTGTATTACCAGTTTCTTTATCAGAATTGCACAACAAGGTGCAGGACTGGACGAAAAAACGGCCGGATATTATCTTGGTATTTATGGATTCCTGTTTATGGCCGGACGTTTTATTGGAACTTTCTTTCTGAAATTCGTTAAAGACTATGTGCTTCTTTCAATCTATTGCATATGCAGTATTTTATTATGTTTAGTCGCCATTTACGGAACAGGAATTTACGTAATTTACGCGCTTGGCGGAATCGGGTTTTTTATGTCTATTATGTTTCCAACGATCTTTTCTTTGGGAATAGTGGGCTTAAAATCGAATACAGAAACCGGGTCTTCATGGCTTGTAATGTCAATTGTTGGCGGTGCGATATTACCTTACGGAATGGGAACTTTAATTGATATGAAACACGACGATATTCAATCGGGATATATAATTCCGTTGTTGTGTTTTATTATTATTTTATCTTTTGGCGTTTTTGGACACAAGGTAAAAGAGGTAAAATAAACTTTTCGTTTTGATCTCTTATAAAAAAGGTTTGAATCAAAAATTATTTGATTCAAACCTTTTTCATATTTATTATAGTTTAATTGGAAGTACTTATTTTTAACACATCGAAACATAGATTTTGTATCCTTAAAAAAGACGTTTCACTTTACATCAATTCACATAGCAACATTTCTCAGATCTGTTTTTAGTACATTATCCGCTCTTTTTTCTATACTCTTTCTTCTTTACTCTAATCTCTATTCTCTGCTTAGAGACTAAAATTCCAAAACAGGCTCTTTCATATCATGATACAAAAGAACTTTCCAATGTTCTTCTTTGGCTTGTTGCTCCCACTTTTTACGGGATTCCATCGCACGTTTACCATCATAATCTGTTTTGTATGCCACATGAAGTTTTAAGTAGGCTTCTTGCGGCAAATCATCTGCTCCGTAAAAGGTGATTTCGTTATTTTTCCTGATCCAGAATACCTGATGAAACGGTGAATGTCCTCCGGAAACTTCATAGAAAATTTCATCGGTTATTTGTCCCTTATCCTCTTTCAGTTTTACAACATTAGAAAACGATTGTAACTGATTTAATAGCTCCAAATTATAAGATGGATGCTGCTGTGACAAAGCAAAATCAAGTTCTCTGCTTTGCAAATAAATAGTGGCCTGTGGAAAATTCTGGATAAAAGTATCTCCTTCAAAAGAACCAATACCTTCAATATGATCTTTATGAAAATGCGAAATCAGCATCTTTGTAATTTGTTCTGGTGCAACACCATGACTTTCTAGTAAATGATGAATTAAAGGTTTTCCGTTTTTCTTCAATCCCAACCCTAAATCTAAAAGTATACAATCATTTTGAGTAACGATCAAAAAAGGCTGAATAGCCATCTTAAGTCCTGAATCTAATGGGAATTCATCAATAAGCCTGAACTCTTTATCACTATTAACCACGTAATTCCCTTCTTGTAACGGTATTATTTTCATTTTGGTTCAATCATTATTTGGTACAAAGGTCTAAAGAATTTCTATATTTATAAAACCTTATTTTTCGATATCATCAATCGATAAAACCGATTTAAAAACAGAGCTAAAACAACGATTAAAATTGTTTCCGGCGATTATTTATGATATGTTAATACTGGGTAAACCGATGAAAAATTAAAAAATCAACATAAAAAAACGCCTCAATTATGAGGCGCTTTCCATCTATTTGTATTTTAATTAACGGTGATCACCGTGAGAATGATTCTGATCTTTTTTAGAATTTCCATTAGATTTGTGTGAATTATCTTTTTTAGAATTTCCGTTGTTATTTTTATACTTGTTATTTTGTTTATAGGCCTTATCGGGTTTATTTCCTCTATTTTTCTGAGGTTTTCCGTGATAGCCTTTTGGATATTCGGCTCTGTGTTTTTTATGATAACCATAAGGAGCATCTCCTCTATAATCACTTAAAACTACTTTATAACCTCCATAAAGATCATATTGTCTGTACTGCGATGGCAATCTGCTTGCACGAATCCATCTGCCATTATTGTCATAAATAAACTGTTTTTGTGAGACATCATAGTAGGTATCAATATCGGGCAGATAGTAATATCTACTCTCGTCATAACCTTGTGGGCCCCAGCTTGGAGGTGTACCAATATTAACATTGATCGAAACTTGTGCGTGCGCAAAAACACTCATCAGTAGTATTAATGCAAATCCTATTTTTTTCATTTTTCGTGGTATTAAGTATTAATGTTATTTAATATTAATCCAAAGTAGTGCCAATGTTTTAGGATCTAGCCTTGATTATGCAGAAAGGCAAAACTAATCGACGAAAAGGTATTTTTAACCGATGCAGACCAAAAAAAAGGAGCCGTCTCA
>NZ_MUGR01000036.1:0-161330 GCF_002217195.1 Flavobacterium aquidurense
AGCTTTGCGTTTGATCCTTTAGAATTTTAAAAAATTGTAATTTATTTTAAAATTTTATCCATAAAAAAAAAGTCCTAATTTTCATTAGGACTTTTAGTGGGGAGAGCAGGATTCGAACCTGCGAAGTTTTCACAGCAGATTTACAGTCTGCCCTCGTTGGCCGCTTGAGTATCTCCCCGATCTCAGCGTTAGTGCGCTTTGTTGTTCTAAGCGGTTGCAAATATAGGAACGTTTTTCATGTTTACAAACAAAAAATGAACTTAATTTTAAGTTATTTTAAAGTTATTTTTTAATTCGTTGGAATTGAATAAAATAAAAAACGTCGATTCTGGACTTTTTTTTGATTTGTTTTTGAATGCAGGATTATTCTTATAGGTTAGTCGTGCGTTTTTTATTTTTAATGTTGTTATCTTGTGGTAATAGTAACTACTTTTCCTTATGAAATAAGAATAAAAATTACAAAAATAGAGGCTGACTAAGATTATAAGGAATTGCTTTTTTGAAAGTAGTAATAGCGTAACAACTTTCAGTTATAATAGTTTTTTAAGCCCGCTAATACATTGTTTTGATAAACGGCGAAAGATATTTTAAATCCGTGTTAATTTAGCTTAAACGTTCTTTGTGCTTGCAGCACTAAAATTAAGGTAAGAGCTTAATAGTATAGAGAAAGATAAAAATTGACTCTCTGATGTTTTACCACAGAGAACGCAATTCTGATAGCGATGAGGATGCGTTAAGAATACTTTTAAAAGCACAAAGTTCACGAAGCTAATCACCATATGAAGCTTTGCAAAGTTTGTCTTTTAACTATGAAATATAGCCTAAAACAAAAAAATCTCCACAAGGGAGATTTTTTGTTTTTATTATAGCAGGGCTATTATTTAGCTAAAAGCTCTACTATTTTTGCTCTTAATTCAGGACCTCTTAAATCCTGCGCAACCACTTTTCCTGATGCATCAAGAATAAAAGTTGCAGGAATAGATTCTACCCCGTATTGTTTTGCAATTGGCTCTTCCCAAAATTTCAAGTTAGAAACTTGTGTCCAGGTTAAACCATCTTTAGCAATAGCTTCTTTCCAGGCTGCTGCTTCTTTATCTAAAGAAACCCCAACAATATTCAATCCTTTTGAGTGTAGTTCTTTATAGATCGCTACAACATTAGGATTTTCCTTTCTACATGGTCCACACCATGAAGCCCAGAAATCAACGATAGTAACTTTACCTAAACTTTCTTTAAGCGAAACTACCTTTCCTTCCGGATTAGGAGCTGAAAAATCTGCTCTTCAGTTAGGGCTACCAACAGGAGCTGCTGACGCACCAACTGCAGGCATTTTTGCTTGACCTAGTTTTGTTTTAATTTCTTTTCCAGGAGTAGTGTTTTTTACAGACTCATCTAAAGAATTGTATAAACTTTCAGTTTTTTTGATATCAGCACTTGGATCAGAAATCATACTTTGGATAATCAAAGCAGAGATATACGCTTTTGGGTGAGTTTCAGCATAAGCTAAATATTTCTTTTTAGAATTAGCTTGTACTTCAGTTTGAAGCGTCATGTATTGTTTCATCAAACCATTGATAGTTGCTGTATCCTGAGCTTGTTGAGCTTGTTGCATTTTTTGAGTATTCTTTTTCTGAAAGTCAATTAAACTTTTTTGAGTTTTAGTTAAGTCCTCATTAAATTTTACGTACTCATCATTGTTGTAAGTTCCTGAAACTTTAGATTTATGAATACTGTCTTTATCAATTGTAATAGCAATTTCTCCTGTTTCTAATATAAACGGAATAGGTCCGTTTGCACCTTGAAGGATTAAAGTATGAAAAGCTGGTTCAGTTACTTTTCCTTTTATTTCAAATTTTCCGTTTTCAACTTTAACTGTATCAAGTGATACTGCCATTTTAGTTGTTGGGTCCTGACCTTGTAAAATGATTGTTTTTCCGTTTTCAATACCTGTTGCAGTTCCTGTAATTAAGTATTCTCCGTCTTTAACTTTACTGCATGAAATAATCGCTACAGAAGCGGTTAGTAAAAAAAGTATTTTTTTCATTATAAAAAATTAATTAGTTAATTGATTTGTGCAACAAAAGTATCTAAAATTATAAAACATACAGAATTTTGTAACCTAAAATTTTGTTATAGTTTTTACAGGTGTAATTCGCATGTAATCAAGGTGTTTGCTGTCTTGATTTGATTTAAAACTCTTAATTATATTATTATTATGAATTTAAATAGATAATTTTTTGATTTTTGTGCATAAAAAAAGCACTCTTGTAAGGGAGTGCTTTTGTAAATATTTTGGTATATATCTATTCCTGATTTGTTTTCTTTCTCCAGGTAAAAGAATTCAAAATGTGTCTTTTTGCGAATCTTCCAGGAGAATCAGCATTTACCATTTTCACGTAAGTTGCTTTAGGAACACTGATGTATTCGTAAACACTTCCATTAGAAAAATCGATAATCAAACGACCTTCAACAAATTTATAATCAGTAATTGATGAAGTTGCGATAGTCTCTGTATATTCAGGTAAATTTGCTTTAATCGTCTCAGGATTAATGCTTACCAAAAAGTGATATGCTTCAATGATAGCCTTACTTTTTTCTTCTGCTTCTTTCAAACCTGCGTCATCACCTTGAAATTTATCAGGATGAGATTCTTTCATCGCATTACGATAGATTGTTTTTAAATCTTTTAACTCTGCAGTTTTGTCTACGTTTAGTAACTTGCGGTATTCAACTATTTTTTTCATAAATAAGGTAACTACTTGTCTATTAGTTTGAAATTGAAATTAATTGTTCAAAAAGACAAATTTTTTGCAAAGGTACACTTTTTTTTAACTTTTTAGTTTTGAAGCAAAAAATATTCGAAAAATATCTAAAATATTGATTCTGAATGTCCGGAAGAAGGTTTCTTGTTTGTTTAAAAATAATTAGGAGCTATTTCCCGCTATCCGTTCTAATCTTTTATGCTGAACCCGAGCACAAAAGGATTTCCACTTCTATCAGGGCTAGGGCATTAGTTTTCGTAAGATATTTAGTTTTAAGAAGTTTTTTAACCGCAAAGCACGCAAAGTTTTTTAATTGAGTACTTTATATAAAAACGCAAAGTTCGCAAAGCTTTGTGTTAGTAAGCTTTGCGAACTTTGCGGAAAATCTTAGCGCCCGATGGCTATCGGGATTGCGGTTAAACTCTCCTTTCAAACCTGAAACAATTTTTTATTTATCCTCAGGTTTCTGATTCGCTTTATGAAAGTTTTTTGATTTCTTTGGATATTTATCGTAGCTAATATCACTAGGGTTTTCAATCACGGATTTAATCGTAATCAAGTCACCTACAGCGTGATTGGCGTGTGCGATTTTATAATCTAAAAGATATTCACCACAAAAATAATTATTGTTTTCATCTTTCTCCATGATGCCGGTATAAACCCCTTTTTGCAACATTTTTTCTTGTGAATCTTTAGACATGACTTTTTTATTTTAAAATTATAAGGTACAAAGTTAATCAATTTATGTTTGTTTTAGGGAGTTCTTGACAATCTCAGTATATTTGCACATGCAAAAAAACTTCAAACCACATCCTAATTCGTTCAAAAATACATTTTGTGTTTTTCATGAAGTCCTTTCAAATCAAATTGAAGGATTAAAGAAACAGTTTGAAAGCAAAGCCGGAAGCACCTATTATTATACCGAAGCCGGAATGTACCGCGTTTCGAATCATTGGGGAAGACTGGCCAACAGTAAATGGCGTTTGGTAGCGCGTGAACCGGAAACCGAATCGAAAACAAAAATAGGATTTGCCAACTGGAACGAGTTTTATCCGGACAACGCCGAAGAGAAACTATATTATATCGAAGCTGATTTTGATAAAAATACTGTAACGTATCAGCATAAGAAAAATCCTGAATATGATGGAAAACCAATTTTAAGGACCAGTTTTGAAACCACAAAAAGAATCAAACAGATCAGGAATTTTCAGCAATTAACATCATGGGCAAAACATTTTGATTATGATGATATCGATGATTTACGAAAGCAAATTATCAACGAATTGATTTACACAGAGAAAACTTTAGAAGAAATTAAAAGAGAAATATAATGGGACGCAACAACGAAAGGAATATCAAAAAGCACAACGACAAATTGCACAAAGCCCAAAACAAAGTAAAACAGGCTGAAATTGCACGTAAAGAAAAATTAAAAGAAATTATCAAAAAGTTCAACGAAGACAAAGCGCAGGAATAAAAAGGTTTCAAGTTTTCTTTGTTTCAGGTTTCAAGTTATGCTCAGCAACTTGAAACCTGAAACCTGAAACAAAAAATAACAAAATAATAGATATGAAATTCGAAGATTTAAAAATTAGCGTACAGGAAATTATAGATTTAATTGCCGCAAAAAACAATAGAGAAGCCAATAACAAATTACTTGAAGTAAATGAGACTTTAGACGAAATGTTAGATCATGCAGAAGAAGATGAAGATTTAAGAGAAATCAGCAGATACCAGGTTTTACTGAATCAGTTGCATGTAAAAATTAATGGCGAAGAGCAGGTTGATGGAGAATAAATGCTTTTGTGATAGCGGTTTATTGTTTAAAGATTGCTGCGGATTGTATCTCGAAAACAATCAGAAAGCGCTAACAGCTTTGGCTTTGATGCGTTCAAGATTTTCGGCGTATGCCACTCATAATGCTGATTATCTTATGGAAACCACGTATGTTTCTGAACGAAAATATTATTCGAAACCAGAGATTCTGAAGTGGGCAACAAGCAATAAGTGGCAAAAATTAGAGATTCTAAATGCTACTGAAAATACGGTCGAATTTAAAGCCTATTTTCTCGATTCAAACCAGCAGCCACAGGTGCATTATGAATTTTCGACCTTCAGATTCGAAAATAATGCCTGGTATTATGTTGACGGAAAGTTTGAATAATTAGTAGACTTCTTGCCAATTTGGGCTTATTTTATTGAAATACTTTAACTAAAAATTAATAAACGTTTCTTTTTTCATAATTCTAAAATAGCGTAATTTTAGAATTATGAAAAACGAATTTAAAAAAGGTTTTTATTTTAAGACATACGAAGCCCCATTTCAGTCTCCGTTTGAAAAGCTTTTTGGTATTTTCAAAGAGCTGATTACCCATACTTCGGGTGATTTTGATGAAGCTATAGACTGGCTTCGGGAGTTGGACAAAGAATATAAACTGACCGACGAAAACTACACAATCGATGATTTTGTCGAAGATTTAAAAAAGAAAGGTTACATAAAAGACGAGGTTAAAGAGGATGGAACGGGCGGTTTTGGAATCACTGCTAAAACAGAACGCGCGATTCGGCAACAAGCCTTAGATCAAATTTTTGGAAATTTAAAACGTTCCGGAACAGGAAATCACAAAACAAAACATGCCGGAAATGGCGATGAACATACCGGAGAATTCCGTGAATTTAATTTTGGAGATGGATTAGAGCGTATTTCACTCACCGAAAGTCTTCGGAATGCCCAAATCAATAATGGTGTTGAAAGTTTCATGCTAACCGAAAATGATCTGGTGGTCGAAGAAACTCAATACAAAGCCCAGATGAGTACGGTTTTGATGATCGACATCAGCCACAGTATGATTTTATACGGTGAAGACCGAATTACACCGGCTAAAAAGGTAGCCATGGCTCTGGCCGAATTAATCACGACGCGTTATCCAAAAGATACGCTTGATATTTTGGTGTTTGGAAATGATGCCTGGACAATTCCAATCAAGGATTTACCATACCTGCAAGTTGGTCCGTATCATACAAACACAGTGGCAGGACTTCAGTTAGCAATGGATATTTTGCGCAGAAAGCGAAATACCAACAAGCAAATTTTCATGATTACTGACGGGAAACCAAGCTGCGTGCGCGAGCGTGACGGTTCCTATTATATGAATAGTAACGGGCTTGATG
The DNA here is from genome assembly GCF_002217195.1 of Flavobacterium aquidurense. NCBI lineage: Bacteria > Pseudomonadati > Bacteroidota > Flavobacteriia > Flavobacteriales > Flavobacteriaceae > Flavobacterium > Flavobacterium aquidurense. The sequence continues at coordinate 5,934 of NZ_MUGR01000036.1, forward strand.
AATATATCGTAGATAAATGTTACACACAGGCGCAACAAGCCAGAAAATTACATATACCTATTACCACATTTATGATTGCAAACGATCCGTATTTGCAGCGTTTTGTCAATCAATTCACAGAAGCCAATCAGGGAAAAGCATTTTATACAGGACTTAAAGGTTTGGGTGAAATGATTTTTGAAGATTATGAGACGAACAGGAAAAAGAGAGTGAGGTAGTTTTTAGCCTCAGTCTCAGTTTACAGTGGTCACGCTGAGCGGAGTCGAAGTGGTTTTTCGTGAAGGTTCAAAGGTTTTCGTTTTGTCACGCTGAGCGGAGTCGAAGCGATTTTATACATAACGTTTATTGTAGAGACGGAAAGCAGTGCATCTGCACAAAGTAATGACACAATCTTTTGTCATTAAAAAAAAATAACAACAAAACATATATTTCAATAAAAATGGAAATAAATAATATAACAACATTAGGACAATTAAAAGCCTCAGGATATAAAAGTACAAGTATCAAAGACGAATTACGAAATAATCTTCGTGAGAAAATCAAATCCGGAAAACCTGTGTTTGAGGGCGTTCATGGTTTCGAGAATACCGTTATTCCAGAATTGGAGCGCGCGATTTTATCACGTCACAACATCAATTTATTAGGACTTCGCGGTCAGGCAAAAACACGTTTGGCACGTAAAATGGTCGAATTATTAGACGAGTATATTCCGTTTGTGGCGGGCTCTGAAATCAATGACGATCCGTTGAATCCAATTTCTCGTTTTGCAAAAGATTTAATTGATGAAAAAGGAGATGAAACCCCAATTTCGTGGTTGCACAGAAGCGAGCGTTTCTCTGAAAAACTGGCAACACCGGACGTAACCGTAGCTGATTTAATTGGTGATGTTGACCCAATCAAAGCTGCAAACCTGAAATTATCGTATGCAGATGATCGCGTAATTCACTTTGGAATGATCCCGAGAGCGAACCGTTGTATTTTCGTGATCAATGAATTACCTGATTTACAAGCCAGAATTCAGGTCGCATTGTTTAATATTTTGCAGGAAGGCGATATTCAGATTAGAGGTTTTAAACTCAGAATGCCGTTGGATATGCAATTTATCTTTACAGCGAATCCGGAAGATTACACCAATCGTGGAAGCATTGTAACGCCATTGAAAGACAGAATTGGATCTCAGATCCTGACGCATTATCCGGAGAGTGTTGCCATTGCCAGAACGATTACAGAACAAGAGGCAAAGCTGGATGAAACACAACATAAATTGGTTTATGTGCCAAGTTTAGCCAAAGATATCTTAGAACAAATAAGTTTTGAAGCGCGTGACAGCGAATACATCGACAATAAAAGCGGTGTAAGTGCGAGAATGAGTATTACTGCTTTCGAAAATTTAATGAGTACGGCAGAACGCCGTGCCTTAAAAGCCGGAGTAGACAAAACAAATTTACGTTTGTCTGATTTCATCGGAATTATTCCTGCGATTACCGGAAAAGTAGAATTGGTTTACGAAGGAGAACAGGAGGGAGCTGCTGCGGTGGCACAAAACTTAATAGGATCAGCTATTCGAACTTTGTTTCCAACACTTTTACCTAAGATCGAGAAACTTGAAAAACCAGACGCAAAAACACCATATTCAGATTTAATCGAATGGTTTTTTGCCGAAAGTGGTTTCGAATTATTAGATGATGCTTCAGATAATGAATATCAGGCTATTTTGGATGAAGTAACTCCGTTAGATGTTTTATTGAAGAAATACCAGCCTCAATTAGATAAAAAAGACCAATATTTCTTTAAAGAATTTATTTTATGGGGATTGGTAGAATATAAAAAATTAAGCAAAGATCGCTTTGCACAAGGGCATCAGTTTAAAGATATGTACGGAAGTTATATTAGTAAATTGTAAATTATCAATTATAAATTTAAGATTGAGTATTACAAATCAAACCCGATAGGTTTTTAAAACCTGTCGGGTTTTTTGTTTCAGTTTTTCAGGCAATTTTTATTAACTTGATTTTTAAGTTTGTCACCCTGAGCGGAGTCGAAGGGCGTTCCAATTGGAATGGGCTTCGACTCCGCTCAGCCTGACAAAACGATGGGTAAAAAATTTTGTCAAAGTTTTTATCGAGAAGTTGACTCAGAAGTATAGCTCTGTAAAAATTGGCGATTTTTATTGCGGAGTTTCTAGTGTGATCCTTCCTTTGTCAGGATGACAAGATTCGGTGAAACTGAGACTGAATCTGATCCCGATAACTATCAGGAGAGACTGATTAATACGTCCGTTCGATCGGATAGGTACAAGAACCAATGTCATTAAGTTAAGCTTTTAGAAAATAAAATTATTGCAAATCAAATCCGTTTTTATCCGCGTTTTTACGAAGTAAATCTGTTTTATCTGCGTCAAAATTAGATGCTGATTTTACTGATTCGCTAAAGCGAAAACGCTGATAAAAACGGATTTTTCTAATTGCTTTCTTGATTAAGCTGTTAAATTATTTTATAGTTTTCTCCTTAACTTAGTAACATTGGGATAGGAGCTAGCTACCGAAGTAGCGTGGCTGGCCAAAAGTATGGTTGCCTTTCTCTTTTTTTTAATTTATTCAAAAACAGCACCTTTCCATTTTTAATTACTCTACCTTGCTCCGTTGACTGTATTTGCAGTTTTCCCAAAAACAAAATGGAAAATGGTTTCGAAGATCTGATTGCGAGTTATATTGAAAACAAAGTGGGTATCTCAGAACATTTTTTAAGTCCTGAATTAGCGAATCATTTAAAGCAAAATTTATTGGATCTCAATCAGAAAAGTTTGTTGATGGCTGCAGGAATCGGGAATTCAGAGAAAGTGTCTTATGACGGCGCGATTAGAAGTGATTCTATTTATTGGCTGGATAAAAAACACAATAATGTGTTCGAAAATGAGTTCTTTGCTCAAATCGATGCCTTTATTATTTATCTGAATGAAAGCTGTTATGCCGGAATTACGGGTTACGAATTTCATTATTCGTTGTACGAAACAGGAGATTTCTATCTCAAACATTTAGATCAGTTTAAAAATAATCCAAGTCGTAAATACTCTATGATCAGTTACCTCAATAGTAATTGGCAGGAAAGCGATGGTGGAGAATTAATGATCCATCAGGAAAACAACGATCAGAAAATAGCACCTACTCAGGGTAAAACCGTTTTCTTTAAAAGCAATGAATTGGTTCATGAGGTTTTGGTTACTCAAAACACAAGAATGAGTATTACAGGCTGGTTAAAGAGTGATTAGTTTTTAGAAAAAAGAAAAAAGAAAATAGAGGATAGAAAAATGAGAATTTTGTCGCAATCCCGATAGCTATCGGGATTGCGACAAAACTCTTTGCGTTAAAAACTCTCATTTTAATTTACAGCAAATATTTTTTGTGCAAAAATAGTGTTTATATTGATATATCAATTATATTTGTCTCAAATAAAAAACCATGAAACTTGAAAATCCAACCGGAACCGCATTGTATTCAATAGAAAAGGCAATAAAAGAATATCGAAAACTGGCACAGAAAAATATTGCCAAAGTAGTAAAAGATATTACTGTAGATCAATGTTTGGTTTTAATTATACTAAATGATAATCAGGATATTGCTCAAAACGAACTGGCCAATCTTGTTTTCAAAGACAATGCTTCGATTACGAGAATGATCGAATTAATGGTCAAAAATGAATATTTAATTCGAACGATTCATCAGGAAGACCGAAGAAAATTTAATCTTGTAATCACCAGTAAAGGAATAAAAACTCTCGAACTAATACAGCCGGTTATTCAAATCAACAGGCAGACAGCACTTGATGGATTATCCTTAGAAGAAATAGCATTGCTGGATAAAACGCTCAATAAAATAATCATCAATTGTAAAAATAAATAGCATGAAATCAAGGTTAACTCTAGTGGTTTTGCTGGTATTTACTTTTGGATATTCGCAAAAAGAACTTAGTACTAAATTAGAACAATACATGGATGCGCAATTTGCCATTAATGATTTTAGCGGTACTGTATTGGTTTCGAAAAACGATTCGATAGTATTTGAAAAAGCATATGGTTTTGCTAATTACGAATGGAAAGTAAAAAATACGATAGATTCTAAATTTAGCCTGGCTTCAGTCTCAAAGCAATTTACGGCCGCCGCTATTTTGCAATTGGCAGAAAAAAAGCAACTTTCATTAGAGGATCCTCTTAGTAAGTATTTTAGCCATTTCCCTAAAGGAGAAAAAATCACTTTAAAAATGTTGTTGAGTCACAATTCTGGTTTAGAAATGGATTTTGATGAATTGTATTTGACCAGAACGGATCTTGATAAAGATTCTGTTTATAGCGATCTGGCAAAAAAGCCTTTGTTGTTTGAGCCGGGAACCCATACAGCCTACAGTAACATTGGTTATTATTTATTGGCCCGAATTATCGAGAAAGTATCCGGACAATCGTATTCAGAATATTTGAAACAGCATGTATTCGATAAAGCAAAAATGTACAATTCAGGTGTTTCAACGAATGATATTATAGTCGATAAAATGACGCAATTGTATTATTTTGAAAATGATAAATTGGTTAAAAACCCATATGTCAACTGGAATTTTAATTTTGGTCATGATGGTATTTATTCGACTGTTGAAGATCTAAATTTATGGAACAAAGCACTTTTTGATAGTGAAATTTTACTATCAGCCGAATCAAAGAAAAAAATGTTCACCTCTTATAATGATCAGAATTTTGGTTTTGGATTTATGATCAATCCTTTTTATAATCAAAACCATCAGATGATTGCTCATGATGGTGGTTTTTTTGGGGCAATGACTTCGTTTAACAAATTTCCGGAGGATAAAGTTTTCATTACTGTTTTATCCAATAATCAGTCTAAATCGTATTATATCTCTTATGGCCTTGCCGGAATATGTTTCGGGAAAGAGGTAGAGCTTCCTTATAAACACATTCAGGCAGCAATAGATACTAAAGTTTATGATCAGTATATTGGCGATTATGGGGACATCAAAATTTTAAAGAAAGACAATAAACTATATTATATTGATTACAATATCGAATTGTTTCCTGAATCTGCAACCAAATTTTTTCGCTCTGATAATAAAAATACTACATTGGAATTTATTAAAAATAAAAAAGGGAAAATTACACAGTTAGAGATTAAAAAGGCTGGAATAAAAGAGGTGAAAAATAAAACTAAAGGAGTTTAAGTACTATTTTTGTGCTCAAAATTTAATTCTATGTTATTTCTTGTTTTAAGTATTCTTTGTAGCGTTATTGTTGGTGTAATTTTTAAAATTACCAGAAAATACAAAGGCAATCCAACTCAAATTGTAGCCTTTAATTATGTGGTTGCCTTAGCACTTTGTTATTTTACTTTTAGCCCCAATCTGAGTGAAATCGATTCAACAGCACCCTGGAATATATATATTGCCATTGGCGTTTTATTACCTTTCGTTTTTTTGTCTTTAATGGCTTCAATAAAACATATTGGTATTGTAAAAACAGATGCAGCTCAGCGTTTATCATTATTCATACCCATACTTGCAGCCTGGTTTATTTTTAAGGAAGAATTCAATACTTATAAGATTGTGGGAATTGTAATTGGCTTTCTGGCTCTCTTATTTATTCTAAGAAAACAATCTGAGAATACAGAGAATAAATGGTTTTTTCCGGCTGCTGTCTTAATAGGTTTTGGAGTTATAGATATTTTATTTAAACAAGTGGCACTTTATACTACTTTGCCTTACCCTACATCCCTTTTTGTTGTGTTTTGTATTGCTTTTAGCGTTGCTATATTAATTGCACTGTATGAAATTGGCTCTAAAAAGATAAAATTAGAACCCAAAAACATACTTTTTGGCGCATTGGTAGGGATCTTTAATTTCGGAAATATTTTGTTTTATTTAAAAGCACATAAGGCTTTTGCTGAAAATCCTTCAACGGTTTTTGCCGGAATGAATATGGGGGTAATAATTTTAGGAAGTCTTGTTGGCTTGCTGTTCTTCAAGGAAAAATTATCAAAAATCAATTTTTTTGGAATCTTTTTAGCTCTGATTTCTATTATTTTCATTGTTATCTCGCAATTTAAATAATTTTTTTCAGGCCTTAAAACGTTAATTTACAGGTGTTTTTGTGTTGTGTTTATTATTTGTTGAAAATAAACTCTACTAATTCTATAGAATTTAAGAAATATATTTATAGATTTGCAGTAACAATGAAAAACTATAGTCTTTATATCATCCCATGCAAGTGCTGCTTCACAATGTGTTGCATGCAGGACTATGCGATGAAATGGCGTTAATAGAGAAATACTTGTTAGTTATTTTTTTTTTTAGCCTTTCATGCACCATGAAAGGCTTTTTTTTAGAATTATTAAAAAATGAATACAATGAGATCAAATAGAAATACAAATAGTATGATGCAATGCTGTCTGATGAAAATTCCATGTTGCAGTAATTAGAAAACAGAAAGTTTTTTGATAGTGCAAAAGCTTTTAAAACATAAAGTTCGAAATAAAAATTACCCAAATTAAAAAAATATATCATGAGTACAGAATTAATAAAACAGAATCCCTTTCAATCTATGATTGATCGCTTTAATATCGCTGCTGATATTCTAAACTTAGACGAATCAATCAGACAGAAATTACAACGGCCTGAAAAGCAAATTGTTGTTAATTTTTCGATCACCTTAGACAACGGTAAAGAACAAAATTTTGAAGGATATCGCGTAATCCATAATACGGCTTTAGGGCCATCAAAAGGAGGAATCCGATACGATACTGCGGTAAACCTCGACGAGGTAAAAGCACTTGCTGCCTGGATGACCTGGAAATCTGCCGTAACCGGAATTCCGTTTGGAGGAGCAAAAGGCGGAATCATCTGTGATCCGAGAACACTTTCTAAAAAAGAATTAGAAAAAATAACAAGAGCGTATACCAAAGCTTTAGCGGATATTTTTGGACCTGAAAAAGATGTGCCTGCTCCTGACATGGGAACTGGCCCTGATGAAATGGGCTGGCTGATGGATGAGTTTTCATTGGTTCACGGCAAAACCATTCATGCTGTTGTAACGGGAAAACATTTGCATTCAGGAGGATCTCTGGGCAGGGTAGAAGCAACCGGAAGAGGTGTAAGTATTATTACCTTATTGGCGCTTCAAAAATTAAAACTAAGACCTGCAAGATCTACTGTTGCAATTCAGGGATTTGGTAATGTAGGATTGCATTCGGCTTTGTTTTTGTTCGAAAAAGGACTAAAAGTGGTCGCTGTTAGTGATGTTTCTGAAGCTTTTTATAATCCTGAAGGACTGAATATTCCGGAACTAATCTTGTATTATAATCTCAATAATAAAAGCATTAAAGGATATCCAAATTCAGTAGCCATCAAACATGAAGAGTTATTATTATTAGATGTCGATGTTTTGATTCCGGCGGCTAAAGAAGATGTAATCACACAAAAAAATGCCCATGAGATTCGCGCTAAAATCATAGTAGAAGGTGCAAACGGACCTGTTTCTTCTGATGCTGATCAAATATTACATCATAATAATGTATTGGTTGTTCCGGATATTTTAGCGAATGCCGGCGGAGTTACTGTTTCTTATTTCGAATGGCTTCAAAATTCGCTTTTAGAATCCTGGAGAATTCATCAAATCAATACCCGTTTAGAAGATATTTTAGAAAAAGGTTTTGAAACTGTTTTTAGAATCGCCGCCAAACATAACGTAACGCCTCGTATTGCTGCTTATATTATTGCGTTACAAAAAGTAGCCGATACACAATCTGTAAAAGAAGTTGCTTTGGCTGAGCCAAAATTTGAGCAGAATTAAAAAGTAGGTTTTAGAATATAAAGACTGTTTTCATTGATTACTATTATTTTCAGAAGAGAAGGTATTAATCGATGAAAATATCTTTGTTTTAAGTTTATAGTAATGCGCTGTATGACGTGAAAAATTATTAAACACATAGTAACATAGATTTTATGTGAAATAAAGGATACAAAAAGAAATACATTTCTTTCGCATAGTTCCGATAGCTATCGGGATGTGTTTTAAATAAGTGAAACGTCCTTTTTTTGAGCAAACAAAAGCTATGTTTCTATGTGTTAAGAATAATTGTCCCAGTGTTTATAGTAAAATGTATTTGAGTTTTTTTTTAATCAAAAAAGGAATTTTTAAAATGAAACATATTAATTTTCTAGCTTTTGCAATGCCTGCTTTTTTTCTGTTCTTATTTTTAGAATATAAATTAGCGCAACGCAAAAAGAGACCGGAAATTTTTAATTACGAAAGTTCAGTTTCTAATATTAGTATTGGTATTGCAGAGCGGCTGATCAATTTATTTATAGCGGCAAGTTTCTATCAATTGTATTATCTGATATATGACAATTATAGAATTTTTGACATTCCGAGCAATGTTTTTGTTTGGTTTGCCTTAATTCTCGCCACTGATTTTGTTTGGTATTGGTACCACAGGTTAGGACATGAAGTCAATTTTTTCTGGGCAGCCCATATTGTACATCATCATAGCGAAGAGTTTAATTTTACCGCTGCTGCCAGAATTACCACTTTTCAGGCCATAGTGAGAACCGGCTTTTGGTGCATCCTCCCGCTGGTAGGTTTTCATCCGTCCATGGTCATTACGATGCTTATTGTTCACGGTGCTTATTCGTTTTTTACCCACACGCAGCTTATCGGCAGAATAAAATGGCTTGAATATGTTTTTGTAACGCCATCTGTTCACGGAGTTCATCACGCTTCTGACGAGAAATATTTAGATAAAAATTACGGCGATATGTTCACTTTTTGGGACCGGCTTTTTGGAACCTTTCAGGAAGAAGAAGAAAAACCCAAATACGGTTTAACGCATCCGCTAAAAAGTTATAGTTTCCTGTGGCAGCATTTTCATTATTATTTTGAAATCTATGAATTATGGAAACGTTCTGAAGGTTTTAAAGCCAAATGGAAAGCTGTTTTTGGAAGCCCTGCTCACATGGATCAGGATATACGGCCTATATTAGAAAAACGTTTTCTGCAGGATAAAACCAATCCGCATCAAAGGCTTCGGTTTAAGAATTATCTTTATATTCAGTTAGGGGTTTGTACTTTGTTTTTAACGGTTTTTACGTATTATTTTGAATTTTTGAATGTTGTTGATAAACTTTTCGTGCTTTCGATTATCCTTCTCACTTTAGTCAATTGTGGTGCTTTATTAGAACAGCGAAAATGGATGTATTATCTTGAATATGCCCGGATTTTTATGTTTACGACTTATTTCTTATACGAAGAAAATCTGATTTCGTTTTTCTTTATTCCGCTAGCCATTATGATTTTTGCCGAGCAATTGTTTTCGTTAAGTAGACGATATCAAAATGTTGTTTTGCAATTGGAGTCTTCGGAGTAAAGAATAAAGAAACAACATCTAAATTGTCGTTTTTTGCCACAGATTGAAGGATTTAAAAGGATTTTTAATCTCTAGACATTTTAAATAAAGTCCCAGTGGGACGTAATATTTATAGAAATCTATAAAGGTGCTGCATAGAACTCCAGAGGAGTGACATATTCTATATACTAAAATAAATATGTCGCTCCGATGGAGCTTTACTGTGGACACATATAAAATTTGCTATAAACATGTCGCTCCTCTGGAGCTAGTCTAATATATTTAAAGGTGTATTCAACTTGAAATGTCATTATAAAACTTAAAAAATATAGCCACGAATTATTATACATATTCTTTATGTGCATAATTCGTGAATTCGTATCTATTTTTTCTCAAAGGTTGAAAAAACAAATCTGTGTCAATCCGTTTAATCCGTGGGCAATTTTTTTTAAATGTTTTTAATCGCCATAATCTTCTCTTCAAAAGTATCCTTAAAATCTGATCTGCTTTTGATTCTGGTCTTGTACGTATAAATTGTAGCTACAGAAAGTTCAAGAAATTCTGCCATTTGACTGCTGTCCTGAATCCCTAATCGGTACAAAGCAAAAATGCGGAGTTCTGTGTTTAAAAGTTCTCCTTTCTTGACGATACATTTATGGTCATTGGGGAATAGATTATTGAAATCAGTTACGAAAGTGGGGAACAACTTCAGGAAGATTTCATCAAATTGATGAAATAGATTTTCGCGTTCTTCCTTTACATTATAACGTTTTAGGCTCGCAATGACTTCATCTGTTTTCTTGGTGATGATTTTATGCAGCGTACTTTTCTGAATATGGTCTATTTTATTAATAAATGCCGAAGTAGCCTTAATAAAATACGTAATATATTCCTCTTTGATCGCATTGGCCTCACTCAGGCTGATATTCATTTCCTGAAGTTGCGCATAGGACGAAGCCATTATTTTTCGGGCCTTATTTCTCTCTTTTAATTGTTTGAAAATGATAATCGAGAACAGAATGATAATCAGCGTCAGGATCGTGAGTAGAATAATGATTCTCTCGAGTTTGTCATTCTTTTCCTTGACATTGTTTAATTGCGCTTTTTCTATGATGGGTAATATCGATGAAATTTCGATTTTGCGATGCCTTGCATTATAAAAAGTAGCATCGTCCATGGCAATATTTATATACTCATTGGCTTTGTCCAGATACCCCATTTTAAAGAGTTCATTGGCTAAGTTTCTTAGCGCGACGGTTTCTTTAGTTGCATTCTTAACATCGGCAATAGCGGCAAGGGCCAGATAATGAATGGCTTTTTTGGTATAGCCTCTTTCAGAATAAATATAGCCCAGGCTTGAGGTTGCAATTCCGTAATAATCCGGCGGTAGTTTATAATTGTTGATCCAGTAGCTAAAAGCAAATTCTGCACCGCGCCAATCTTGCTGTTTTAGTCGTTTTAAGCTTTCTGCTGCCCAATATTCATTAGTATTTGTACCAATTAAAGCTAATGCCTTTTGCAGGAAATGATTTCCTTGCTGTACATAGTGAATATTAAAACGCTGATCCTTATTATAATCGGCTAAGTCATAATAGGCACGGGCTTTTATAGAATAAAATTCGAATTTGTTTTTAAGATCGAGTTTTTTGTCGTCAATTACATTCAAAGTATCAATAGCTTCTTTAAAAAGGCCTGAGGAAAGCAATACAAATCCTTCTTTGATGCGGCTTTTAGCGAGATACTTTGGGTCTTTGAGAACTTTGGCTTTGATCTTGGCCTGCTCTAAATAGTAATACGCTGAATCGTATTTAAAAGATTTATATTCTTCAAACAACAGCATATAATTATCATAGAGGTGATCGTTGTTTTGGCTCAAAGTAAATTTGGATACATTTTTCTTTAAAGCCTCTATTTTACGATACTTCTGTTTCAGGTAAATCTCCTTTTTCAGGAGTACTTTATCTAATTCTTCCAGAACAGGATTTGTTTCTTTCGCAGAGAGAGAAAAACCCGCAATAAAAAAATAAAGAATGACTATTCTTCGCATGTTTTTGGATTGGTTTAGGGGGTAAAAAAATTAAGTTCGGTTTGGGTTAATTCGTTTGGTTATTCAAAAATAGTTTAAGAGCTGTTGATTGGCAACTTTTAAAAATCGGGTAGCTTCTTTCGCAAGTATATATAAAGAAAGGAAGATTATAGTGTGAAAATGGTTTCGAAGTGTTAAAAGTAATCTAATGACTTGCAATTATACAATAAAAACCAATTAAATATATGTATAGTGAAAAAATAATATGCATTATTTTAGATATTGTCATTTTTACCATTAATTATTTGCGTTTTTCATCTCGACAATATCTTGATTTTTGAATTTGCGAAAACGTAATAGTTGATTGATTTTCAGGTAGTTGTATTTAAAAATATGCTAATTATATCTTGATTTTTTAAAGATCTTTTTTTTTAGATTTATTTAACATCTAGTTTCGTACTGTCCTTTTAGAGGGATAAAAAAACTAACAAAAACCAAAATTTATGAGATGTAAAAGTATTTACTGGTTAGCTCTTATGATGTGTTTATTTGCCATTGGCTGTGATAACACTGAAGACGGAAGCTACGTTGATCCGATTACCATTTATGAGAAAGTAAGTGGAAACTGGGGATTAACAAATTTGAAAATGGTGGATGATTTTGCCAAGGCAAATGCGATCGAACCCAGCGAAGAAAACTTGAGTACCTATTTTAACTATGAGGATTTTAAAATCAAATTCAACGTAGATGAAAAAAACAATCCAACAAGTTATGAAGTGACCGGCAATGTGCCTGCACTATTTGCTCCAAAAGGATATTGGAAGCTAAGTTCAGATTTTCAGCCAACAACTCCTGGCAATGCTGTCAAGATTTATTTGTATAGCGATGCACAAAAAACGCAAAAAACAGATGAATTAAGATTGACATCGATTCCGGGTAAAGGCGGTGAAATGGAAATTCAACTGGCGCGTGCCTCCGGAGGTACTGTGTTTTTATCTTATGTGTTTAAATTAAATGCTATTAAATAAAAAGCAATATGAAAAAAATTATATATACAATTTTACTCGCCTTATTAATCGCTCCTAATTTTGTGCAGGCACAAGAAACAACCGGAGCTGTAGGGAGTATGACATCATTTCCTGTAGTATACAAATATGATGAGAAAGTGACGTGGTTTTTTGATCTGTCAGGAACCACATTTGCTGAAAATGAGGTTTTATACTTATGGATTTGGTCTCCATCAGAACCAGATGCAGGAAATTGGGAAAACTCATCAGACTTTGCAAAACTGACTCATGTAAAAGACAAAATTTGGAGTATTACTTTAACTCCAACAGAATATTTTTCTAAAACCCCGACTGAAATTGCAGCAAGTGCAGGATTTTGGCTTCGTATAAAAAACAAAAACGGATCAAAACAAAGTGAAGTGGCAAATATGCCTTATACTGATTTTACCTCATTTTATACAGCCAATGAGCTGATCAGAGCTTATCCGGCTAAACCAACGATTGATAAAGGACTAACTATTTTGTTTAATGCCAATTTAGCTCCCGGTTTTGCTGGTGCTACCAGTGTTCATATCCATAGCGGATTAAACGATTGGGATCTTAAACAAGAATACCAATCATGGCTCCCGGAAATTGTTGCCAAAACGAAATTGAAAGATTTAGGAAATGGTTTCTACAAAATGGATTTGGTTCCTAAAGATTATTACAATGCACCTGATGGTTACGAAATGAAAGATCTGGTTTTCCTGATGGTAAAAGACGACTGGGCAGGCACAACTCCGGATCAGGTTTTGTACGCAGGAGCTTATGTACCGCCGCCAGCACCGGTTTTTGGATTTTTTCCTTTACAAATCAGTCAGAAAGATTTTCTTGGAATGTCCAGAAAAAACAATGAGTCAGGTGTAAACAAACTGATCTATACCATTACAGCAGGAAGCAAAGTAATTCAGGGTGAGTTTGCCGGAACAACGGCTGAAATAAAAGGATTTGTCAATTTGGTTTCAGAACTTAAGGATGTCCCGAGCTTAAATGAAATTCATGTTTTGGTAAAAGACAATAAAGACAAAACGATTTCGGATACGACGATTCCTCTTAAAACTTTAGACAAATAATTCACTATCACATTAAATCAATTCTAATGAAATGAGCATAACCCGAAAACGGGTCGCAAGCCCAAAATTGATATGCGAATGACATAGGACCGATAAAAAACAATAAATAACTAGATATGAATAGTAAAAATACAAAAATAGTCCTGCATCAAATGTGGACTACTAAAAATGTGGTATTCATGATTTTCATGCTTTTTCTTTCGGCAGGAATGTTTGCTCAGGAAAAAAAGCAGGTATCAGGTACCGTTTATGATAATACGGGAAGTGTATTACCGGGAGCTACAGTAATTGAGGTGGGAACCAGAAATGCAACCACAACAGATTTCGACGGAAAATTTGCCTTGACCGTAGCGGTAGGAGGTGCTATTGAAGTTTCATTTATAGGATCAACCACTCAGAAGGTTCAGATCACAGCATCCACCAAACCCAATTTAGATGTTCGCCTGCAAAATGACGGTTATATGCTTGCTGAAGTTCAGGTCGTTTCTGTAGGTTACGGAACGCAAAAGAAATCAGATTTAACAGGAGCTATTTCAAGTGTAAAAGCAGATGATTTAGTAAAAGGGACAATCTCTTCTACAGAACAGGTTTTGCAGGGAAAAGTTGCGGGATTAAATATTATCCGCCCTTCAGGAGATCCTGCCGCAGGCTCTACTATACGTTTGCGTGGAGGAACTTCACTTACAGCAAGTAACAGTCCGCTTATTGTGGTTGATGGTATTGCAGGAGTTGATATCAATATTGTTCAGCCCTCTGATATTAAATCAGTAGATGTATTGAAAGATGCATCGGCAACAGCCATTTACGGATCAAGAGGAGCAAACGGAGTAATTATCATTACAACAAAATCAGGTACAAAAGGAGTTTCTGTTACTTACAGCGGTTTATCAAGTATTGGTTATGTAACAGATAATTTAGATCTTTTGTCAGCCAATCAATGGAGAGGGTATATGCGTTCTACAGGAAATAAAGACGCTGTTGATTTTGGCGGAAATACAAACTGGCAAAAAGCAATTGAGCAAACGGCAATTTCACAATCGCATACTATAAGCATTAATTCAGGTAAAGCTGACAGTGGTTTTAGAACCTCACTTTCGTATTTGAATAATGAAGGTGTTATTAAAAAAACAGGTTTAGAAAGATTAAGCGGAAACGTTAGTGCTTATCAATATCTGGGAGATAATAAAGAGGTGAAATTTGACATGGGTTTATTTGCTAATGTTGATAAATGGCACCCAATGGATTATAGAATTTTTGAGCGTGCTTATAATCTAAATCCAACAATTCCTGTATATGATGCTGATGGAAAATTTTCTAATGTAATCAATACAATTTATGATAATCCGGTAGAGGTTCTTACCAACAGAACAACGAATAATGAAAGACACAGATTATTGGGTTATTTTAAAACTGAAGTAAAGTTTTTAAAAGATTTCCTGGCAGTAGCCAATATTTCGTACGAACATAATGCGGTACAGGGAAATACCTATAAACCAACTTATGCCGTTCTGGAAGGAACAACAGAAAAAGGATATGCGCAAAAAACATACGATGAATTTGCGAATGCACAGGGAGAACTTTATGTAAATTATAATAAAGTAATAGACAAACATACCATTGGTGCTCTTGCCGGATATTCTTATTTACAGAATATCTACGAAGGATTTGGCGCACAACGCAGTGGTTTTGTAACAGATGCTTTTAGCTATAATAACCTTGGTGCAGGATACAATTATCGTTTGGGAGATGTATATTCTTATAAAGGAAAATCAGATTTGGTTTCGTTTTATGGCCGTCTTAATTATTCATATGACGGAAAATATTTGCTAACCGGTACGGTAAGAAGAGATGGTTCAAGCCGTTTTGGAGAAAACAATAAATGGGGAACTTTCCCGTCAGCTTCTGCAGCATGGAAAATTTCAAGCGAAGAGTTTATGAGTTCAGCAAAAGGATGGTTAGACAATCTGAAAGTGAGAGTAGGTTATGGGGTTACCGGTAATCAGGACGGAATTGGAGAATACAAATCACTTTCGATCTTAGGAGTTGGAAATGACAGTTACTACGATCCAACTACAGGAAGATGGAGTTTAGCGTATTCGCCAACACAAAATCCAAATCCTGATTTGAAATGGGAATCAACAAAACAATTAAATATTGGTCTGGATTTTAGTTTGTTTAACAGAATTACAGGTTCATTCGAGTATTATGCAAAAAACACAAACGACTTACTGTATACTTACGAAGTGCCGCAGCCTCCTTATTTAGTAGGAACAATGTTGGCGAACGTTGGTGAAATGTCAAATAAAGGTGTTGAACTTACCTTGAATGCAGATATCATAAAAGGAGATAAATTTTCATGGAATGCTAATTTAACTTTAGGACACAACGTTCAAAAAATAGAAAAACTATCGAACCCTACTTATAAAACAGATGTTATCTATAGCGGATCGCTTCACGGATTATCAGGGATGTCAGGACAGTATTCTCAAATTATTGCCGAGGGTTATGCGGTTGGAACTTTCTGGGGATTCAAAAATGCAGGACTTGATGAAAATGGTAAAATTCAGTACTATAATGCAGCAGGAAATGTAGTGGCTGAAAGCGCTTTAGTCGATGCTGATAAAACAGATTTAGGAAACATTCAGCCTGATTTGACAATGGGTATCGGAATGAATTTTACTTACGGAAACTTTGATTTAGGGATTACAGGATACGGAATGTTTGGTCAAAAAGCTTTAAATGCAACCAACATGATGCTGAACGATCCTAACAGATTACCCACTTTTAATGTTCCTGATGATTTCCTTGGCAGCGGTATTACATCTGCTCCCAAATATTCAGATTACTGGATCGAAGATGCTTCGTTCTTTAGACTTCAGACTCTTTCTGTAGGGTATACAATGCCTTTGAAATATAAAAGCTCTAAACTTAGAATTTATCTTATGGGAGAGAACCTGGCAGTATTTACAAAGTATAAAGGCGTCGATCCTGAAATTGGACTGAACGCACAAGATGGAATAAATCAGACTGGAGTAATGGATAAAACGGGATTAGCGGCTCCTGGAATCGACAGATACAATAATTATCCCCGACCAACTACCATTTCTTTTGGATTAAATTTTACGCTGAATAATTAAGCGAATAACTCAAAAATATAAAAAATGAAAATCAAAATAACAGCAGCATTATTAGTGAGCGTGCTTTTTACGATATCATGTACCAATCTTAATGAAGATTTATATGACAGAGTAGAAGATGGAAATTTTGGAAATACTCCAAAAGAGGTTGATGCATTAGTCGGTGGAGCGTATTCTTCGTTAAGAGGATTTGCAGATGGTATATCAAATAATTATCCAACCAGTGAATATGTATTCTTTTTGAATGAAACAGTTTCAGATGAAGCTACCATTCCAACCAGAGGAACAAACTGGTACGATGGAGGTCAGTACCAGGATGCACAAAAACACACCTGGAAAGCAGATAATCGTCTGATCCTCTCAGCCTGGCGTTACAACTACACCGGAATTGCCAAGATTAATTCGATTATTTATCAGGTAGATAAATCGTCTTTGGCAGATGCGGCGAAAGCGCCAATTTATGCAGAATTAAAAGCACTGAGAGCCTATTATTACTACAATCTTCTCGATGCATTTGGTAATGTACCAATCGTAGTTAATTTTGAAGATACCTCTTTGCCATCAAATTCCACCAGAAAACAAGTATATGATTTCGTAGAGAAAGAATTGCTGGATGCTATTCCGCATTTAACTTCAAATGTGGTGTATTCTAAAATGACAAAAAACGTAGCCTATTCGCTATTGGCAAGATTGTATCTGAATTCAGAAGCTTTTATTGGTACAGCACGTTGGCAGGATTGCATCAACATGTGTCAGAAAGTAACAGGTTATACTTTAGCGCCTGATTTCTTTGCCAATTTTGCAACAGAAAACGAAAAATCACCGGAAATTATTTTTGCAATTCCGTACGATCAAAAAGCAGGGACAGTTGGTAATTATATGAATTCTATGTCTTGTCATTACCTGCATAAATTAACAATTTCTGCCCTGCCAAATGATTATCCGTGGAGTGCCAACGGAATGTGCGCGCAACCGGGCGTTTACTCTGCTTTTGCTGCCACAGACAAAAGAAGAAAATGTATGGTAGCCGGAGATCAGATTAATATCGCAACAGGTCAGGTAATTATGATGGATAGCGGAGAACCTCTTACTTATACAGAAGAAGTAAACAGTGTTGCTGATGCGAAAGAAAATCAAGGAGTCCGTTTAGGAAAATACGAGATGAAAGCCGGCGAACAATGGGAACGTGATCATGATTTTGTTTTGATTCGTTATGCCGAAATTCTGATGATGCAGGCTGAATGTTATGTACGTTTAGGATCTGCTGATTTGGCAAAACCATTTATTCAGCAAATTACAGCTCGTGCCGGAGAAGAAATGCCAACGGTAATCGATCTTGAATTTATTGATAAAGAATTGCTTAAGGAATTTACTTTTGAAGGAAGAAGAAGAACAGATAACATCCGTTTTGGAACATTCTTCAAACCATGGTGGGAAAAAGGAGCAACTGAAAAATACAGAGCTATTTTCCCAATTCCAAGCACCGTTTTAACTACCAATAAAAACCTGGTACAGAATCCCGGATATCCTGCCAATTAGGTTTGTGAATGTCAGTCTTCCATGTTGGTTAGTCGTGGAAGGCTGACATATTTATATTTTTTTTCTGTCGGGATTAAAAAATTAAAAAGATTTTGTTTCACGCAGATTTTGGCAGATTAGGCAGATTATTTTTATCTGTAAAATCGGATTAAATCAATTTAAATCTGCGTGAAATAATTTTGAGCACAGATTAACAGATTAAAATGATTTAAGAATCTATAAAAATCTTTTTAAGCAGTGGCAAAAAAATAAAAACAAATAATACATTAATATGAAAAAAACTATCACATTATTGTTTTTTGGGATCATGAATATTTTAGTGGCCGCAGGTTGCAGCAGCGATGATAAAAATTCTGATAAACCTACAGAACCGGAAACATTTGAACCTGTTGCGATTGAAAAAACAAATAGCACCAAAATTTATGTTCATTATATGCCTTGGTTTGAAACCAATGAAAGTAGTGCCGATAAAAAATGGGGATATCACTGGACAATGGCCAACAAAAATCCAAACAACATTGGTGCAAACAATCGCAGAGAGATTGCCTCGTACTATTATCCGCTAATTGGCCCTTATCATTCAGGCGATAAAAATGTGATTGAAAATCATTTATTATTGATGAAGTATTCTGGTATCGATGGTGTTTTGATAGATTGGTACGGCACGTTTGATGTAAATGATTACCGAATGGTAAAAGAAAATACAGAACAGCTTATTGCCATGTTAAACAAAGTTGGATTAGAATATGCCATTGTTTATGAAGATCGATTTTTACCAAATGTAGTAAATGCAGGAAAAGCAATATCAGTTACCGGTGCAGCAAAAACGGACTTAGCCTATTTGCAAACTAATTATTTTGGAGATAAAAATTACATCAAAATAAATGGAAAACCATTGTTGCTGAATTTCGGACCAATTGTATTGCAGACACCTGCGGAATGGACAAATGTTTTTAATACGTTAACCGCAAAACCTACTTTCCTGACCCTTTGGGGCGAATCTGCAGATGCGGGAGACAATGCCTCAGGAGAATATGCATGGGTGTATAAAAACAATACCTATCTCACGAATTTTTATACCAATACAATGCCAAAACTGAGCGTTGCAATGGGGAGTGCTTATCCTGGTTTTAAAGATTTTTATGCAGAAGGAGGTGGCGGAGCTGCTATTGGATGGACGATAGAACACAACAACGGAGCTACTCTTGATGAAACACTTGCCATGGCCAAGAATGCCAAGGTCAATTACCTGCAATTGATCACCTGGAATGACTTTGGAGAAGGAACGATGTTCGAGCCAACAGTAGAATTTGGTTACACTTATATCGAAAAGGTAAAAGCATTTGCGGGTGTAAAAAATACCGAGAGTGTTTTTCCTGATATCAGTAAAATGTACAATATGAGAATAGAAAAGAAAGGCAATGCCGATGCCCAGAAAAAAATAGACCAGGCTTTTAATTATTTTGTTTCCATGCAGCCCGCAAAAGCAAAACAGTTACTAAACGAAATTAAATAAAGAGTTGTAATTAATACAATTAAATAATGAAAAACATAAAATATAGATACTGTATAATTGCTTTAGCGTCAATATTACTATTTGCCTGCAGTACTAAAAAAACATACAAAATAAGTTCTCCGGGAAAAAACACTGAATTGGTTTTTGAATTAACCGCTTCGGGTCAGCCTCAATATAGTTTTACAGCCAACGGAAAATCAGTTATAGAACCTTCTTTATTGGGATTTGAATTTAAAGGAATCCAAAAAATGACGGATGGTTTTGAAGTGGTTTCCACCGAAGAAAAGGCAGCAGATGAAACCTGGGAACAACCTTGGGGAGAATTCAAAAAAGTTAGAGATCACCACAACGAATTAATTGTTCATTTGAAAGAGTCAAAAGGATACGAGCGTTTGGTCACTATTATTTTCAGGGTTTTCGATGATGGTGTTGGATTCAGATACGAGTTTCCAAAACAGCCACATTTAGAGAAAGTAGAAATAGCGAATGAAATCACACAATTTACCTTTAAATCAGATAATGATGTTTGGTGGATTCCGGTACATCGTGAAAACAGCTATTACGAGAGTACTTATCGCAAAACATCGGTTAGTAAAACCGATACGATCAATACACCGGCTACTTTAGAAACCAAAGAAAAATTATTTGTGGCTATACATGAAGCCAACCTAACCGATTTTGCCTCAATGACGTTACTTAAAACAAATGATAAACAATACAAAAGCGAATTAGTACCTTGGGCTAATGGCGTAAAAGTATATGCAGAAACGCCTTTTAAAACCCCATGGAGAACTATTGTGGTAGGCACTACTCCCGCAGAAGTAGCAACTTCGACAATTATGCTTAATCTCAACGAGCCTTCGAAAATTGAAGATCTCTCGTGGATTACTCCTTCGAAGTACATTGGTATCTGGTGGGGAATGCACTTAGAAAAATATACTTGGGGACAAGGACCAAAACATGGTGCTACAACCAAGAATACAAAAGAATATATTGATTTTGCTGCGAAGAATAATTTAGACGGAGTTCTAGTAGAAGGATGGAACGAAGGCTGGGATGGCGACTGGACGGCTGATGGATCTTCATTTAGTTTTGTAAAAGCATATCCTGATTTTAATCTGGAAGAAATCACAAAATACGCCGCTATCAAAAATGTGCGTTTGATTGGACATCACGAAACTGCAGGTGCTACTAAACATTATGAAAGCCAATTGGAAGATGCTTTTAAATTGTATCAAAAAATGGGTGTAAATACGGTAAAAACCGGTTATGTAAATAAATATCTGGATAAAAAAGAATGGCATGATAGCCAGTACGGAGCACGTCATTACAGAAAAGTGATGGAAACTGCAGCCAAATATCATATCATGATCGACAATCATGAACCTATAAAAGGAACAGGATTACAGCGTACTTATCCTAACTTTATGACACAAGAAGGTGGAAGAGGACAGGAGTACAACGCCTGGTCTGTTGACGGAGGAAATACACCGGAACATCTGACTACTTTACCCTTTACAAGAATGCTTTCAGGTCCGTTTGATTACACGCCGGGGAACTTCAATTTTGATTATAAAACACCTTCCGGAGCAAGAGTACAAACGACTTTGGCCAATCAACTCGCATTGTATGTTATTATTTTTAGTCCGTTGCAAATGGCCTCAGATTTACCGGAGAATTACGAAGGAAAACCGGAGTTTCAGTTCATAAAAGACGTTCCGTGTACGTGGTCAGATACTAAAGTTTTAGATTCCAGAATAGGAGAGTATACAACAATTGTCCGTAAAGACTGGGACGAGAAAAACTGGTATTTAGGCTCTATAACAAATAGCTACGCCCGAAACCTAAAAGTAACATTGTCGTTTTTAGATAGCGGAAAAGACTATGAAGCCGAAATATATGCTGATGGAGCAGGAGCGAATTATAAAACAAATCCATATCCTGTTACAATTTCAAAACAAAAAGTGAATAACAAAACAATATTAGATCTTAAATTGGCAGCCGGAGGAGGAACAGCTATAAAATTCACTCCAATTGAAAAAATAAGTTAGTTTGAATTATTTTGAGTTAAGTTTAAGTTGGTGCAATGTACCCGATAGCTGTAAGAGTTATCGGGTTTGTTATTTTTTGAAGTTTCAAGTTTGAAGTTTCAGGTAAAACCGCAGTACCTTAGAAGCTAAGTGCCTTTAAAAAAAACTAATGTTTATAAAGTTTAACATGATTGCCAAAAGTATAAGCAGCACTAATAGTTGGTCCGTTATAACCCCATTTTAAATATCCATTTAACCTGTCTCTCTCAGTATCTACTTTAAAGTTTAATCCGGTATATCCGGCCGTAAGACTTAAATTTTGGTATACATTATAAGAAAGAGCCAGATTGTAACTTATTATACGGCCATCAATATTATCAATTTTTAGGGCAAGATAATTGGCATTAACATATAGGCCAAATCGTTTTGTCAAAACAAATTCTCCCCAAATCCCCACATCAGGTAGGGGCGCTGTAAAATTAAAACTATCCCTGTATTCTGCAATCGCCTGATTGGCCTCAACGCGCATACCTAAATCAGCAAATAAAACATGTGCCCCAATTAGCAGACCGGCTTCGTATTTTGGTTTGGATAAAAAGGCATAACCATATGCAATTCGGGCAATCTGAACATCAAAAAAGGCACTAACCCTTGTGTTTATTTCGTAAGTATGTTCACCAAAATCAATTTCTTTTTGTAGAGTCTTAGAAGAACTTCTGTCTAAAGCAAAATATTCAAAACCTAATCTTGACCTTCTGGAAATGCGCCAGTCAAATGTTCCCATAAATGACGAGCTGGATTTTGAAAATCCCAAATCATCTTCCAAATCTATTTCCGTACCATGTTTTCCGTTGTTGGTACCCACCTGAATTTGAGTATTATTTACAGGAAAAAAAGCTCCGGCAGTTACTTTAAATCGTCTTGCATGCCAGGGTAATTCGTTTACATCATAATCCTGAAAATCTTCTGAACTGGTTTCTTGCAAAGAAGGTAAGGAATGTTGTACTGGGATTTCGGCGGTAATCTGAGCTTGAATTGGGAGGCAAAAAGAGGAAAGTATCAAAAAATAAAATAATTTTTTCATCGGATTTATTTTTAAATTTTATTGATATAATTTTAACACTTAAAGTTAACAAAAAAAATCATTCATTTTTGTTTTTATTGCTTATTATTTTTTAGATAAGTTTGATAGTCAGTTAATTATGTGTTTTGTTAAAATTAGTTGACATATCACTCTTTTTTGTAATTTTGTTTTATGGAAAAAGAAGAAAAAGATTTTGATGCTTTTAAAGATGGAATTTCAGAAAGTTTTTTCTTTCAGATTCACCGAATAAAACGGACTATTTTTCGTCATACAAATGCCTTGATGAATGAAGCCGGAATAAATTTACAATTAGAGCAATTGCCGTTGATTATGATTCTGCAGCGAAAGAATCTTTCACAAAGGGAACTCTCAGATATTACAATGCGTGATAAATCGTCTATTTTAAGAAGTATAAATGCGTTGGAGAAAAAGGCTTTGCTCGCTGTTCAGAAAGACAAAGAGGACAAACGGAAAAATATTGTAAGTCTTACAGATGAAGGGATAGATCTGGCAAAAAAAATTCGGCTTTTGATGAAAAAAGCAGAAGATGAGGTTCTGGCAGTTTTTTCAGCCAAAGAGAGAGCAGAAGCCTTAGAAACGATTAGAGGTTATGCAGATAAACTGGATACGCTTTAAAATAGCCCACTGATTGTAAAGATCAGACTGGTTTTTGGGAATTTTTCGATTCTAAAAAAAGTTCGCTACGAATTGTACAAATCAGCTCGAATTTTTAAACATGATAACAATAATTAAAAATGCAATTCGTGGCATAAAACAAAAAACAAAAAATACAAAATGAACAAAACCGAATTATTAGAAGGTCCGATACTTTCTTCCTTATTAAAATTAGCAGTGCCTATTATGATTGCTAATTTATTACAAGCCGCTTACCAATTGGTGGATGCTTTTTGGGTAGGACGTTTGGGAGGAGATGCCGTTGCTGCAGTTTCTGTAAGCACACCCGTGATTTTCCTTACGATTGCTTTAGGAACCGGACTCGCAATTGCCGGATCGATACTTATTGCGCAGTATTTTGGGGCAGGCCTTCAGGAAATGGTCAATCATGTTGCCGCTCAAACCTTATTGATGGTAATTACGGTATCTGTAGTACTATCTTTTATTGGCTATTGGCTGAGTCCTTATTTTTTATACCTGCTCAAAGTCACCCCGCAAGTGTATGCAAATGCATTGGGTTTTATGCAAATAGCTTTCATTGGACTGGTTTTTAGTTTTAGTTTCATGATTTTTCAGTCGGTGATGCGTGGCGTTGGCCGTGTTACTTTACCAGTTTATATTGTCTTGGGAACTGTAATTCTAAATTTTGCTTTGGATCCCTTGTTCATTTTTGGATGGCATTTTATTCCGGCAATGGGAGTAAAGGGCGCGGCTTTGGCAACTTTATCTACACAGAGCTTGGCAATTATCATAGGATTTGCCATTTTGTTCAGAGGAAAACACGGAATTCATTTACAGCTCAAAGATTTTAAACCGGATTTTAAACATATTAAAAAAGCATTTAAAATTGGTTTTCCATCTTCGATAGAACAATCGATGCGCGCAGTTGGCCTGACTGCAATTACGTTTCTGATTGTGCATTTTGGTACTACAACTGTAGCCTCTTACGGAGCAGGTTCTAACCTGATTCAATTGATTATGATTCCAGCTTTGGGACTTTCGATGGCAATTGCAACATTGGTAGGGCAGAATATTGGTGCCGGAAATATGCTTCGTGCCGGAAAAATAGCAAAACTGGGGGCTTATTTAGGTTTTGGATTATTAACCGGAATTGGAATCATTGCATATGCTTTTGCACCCTATCTAATCGCTTTTTTCGTACCCAATGATCCCGCAGTTATTGCAGGGGGAACAACTTTCCTGAGAATTACGTGTCTTTCGTGGGGATTTTTAGGACTTCAGATGTGTTTATTGGGTGTTTTTAGAGCCGTAGGAAATACAACGCTTCCTATGATCCTGACCTTGGTTTCGCAATGGGTTTTGCAATTTCCCTTAGCGTATATATTATCGCATAATACATCGCTTGGCGCAGTTGGAATTTGGTGGGCTTTTCCAATTTCGACCGTAATTACAGCTATAGTAACGATGCTTATTTATGCCAAAGGCGATTGGAAAAAGGAAAGACTTAGCGGTAAAACAAATAAACTGATCGATAAAGTCGAAAAAGAAATTGTGAAGGAAGGTTTTGAAGTGAAATAGTTTTTTTAGAAGGGGCAAAGGTTCAGAGGTTCAAAGGGATAAAAGTTTCCTGTAGAGGTGCACAGTAATGCGTCTTTTTTAATGTCGATGAGGTAATTACAATATAGTAGTTATGACGCAGATCTCTCGTATACGAATGCCGGATGAGCGATAGTAGCAATCCGCCATGCGCAGCGGATAGCCCGACACCATCCTGACAAGAGGGTGTTTTAAGCGCACAGTAATTTGCTCTCTTGTCAGGATGGTGGCACGCCCAAAGCTAAATTATGATGACAATATCAAGTGGTGTGTCTGAGATTAAATCTTATTTGTGATCTGGTATTGATATTGAATTTTGCAATTGCTATTTAAATTTTGATTGTCTATATTTGAAAGTATAATCTGAAAACAATTATGGATAAAAATTTAAAGCAATTCTTCGTAAAGTCTTTTGTAGTGCTATTAATCATTCATTTAGGCTATTTTTTATATGGCTATTTTAAGTTTGAAGGAATAGGAAATATTTATATTTATACAGAGTTTTACAGGTTTAAGTTTTATGATGATGTATCGATTTCGCATTTTTTTGTAACAGGATTGTTTTTACTTTTTTTTCTGATCTTTTTGTTGAAAAATCATTCGAGGCGCAATTATTCATTTCCTAATCTGCTCAAAATTGGTGGTGTATTACTGCTGATTTCTTTTTTGAGTTTTTCGTTTTTTATCAGTTACAGTTTTGGTATGAATGCAAAACTAAAAACGGAATTGCCTGAAGCAAAATTCAATAAGGACAAAACGCTGCTGAATGTTCTGAATCCGTTTTTGTATAATTATACGTCTTATAATTCAGAGAAGTTATTCAATCCGCTTAATATATTATACCCAAAACCTTATCCCGTTACAGAGGTTGTAGACAGTACCTTGATTTCGGGTAATTATTATAGTGTTGAATACAAGTATTACAGTATTGATACTCTGAAAATGCTAACTACGGATTTAAATAAAGTCTCTGCTGTAACCAGTACAATTTTGGATAGTATTGGTTTTGGCAAAAAAGAGCTTCTGGAAAGAATAATTAAAAAGAATGTTATAAAAGACAGTACTGAAATTATCTACAAAGGCAGGCAAGTTGATCCGCAATACGACGTTGATATTTGCAAATTTGTAGAGAATAATTCGCTGTACAATCCTGTAAAAGGTATTCCAGTTGAGAAACAACAGTATGATGCTGCAGTAAAACGATACAAGCTTATTTATAAGTATAAGCCGGATTCACTGGTTGCTAATTTTCAGAAACTGGATACTTTGCTTAAAAAGTATAGCGTCCAAAGTTCTATTACTCCTAAACAGCTTGCTAAAGAGGTTGCTTATTTTAAAGATCATAATAATGAACTGCTTAACGGAATCAATAATAACTACGACAGAAAGATATTAGAAGAAAAAATCACAACTTTAGACAGATTGTTTTACGAACCCAACTATCTTCATCCCTCGATCATTGGGATCTTTTTTAGTGTAGTTGGAGGAGCCTGGCTGCTTGGTTTTTTAATTTATATTTTGTTCAATTATAAAAGAAAAACAGCATAGGTAAAACTCAAATTGAATTTTGTGTTTTTCAATATTTGCATTAATTATTGAAATTGATTTTTTGCAATTGACATCCTAAACCCTGTTATAATCGGCTTTCCAGTGTACGATTGCCTTTTTTATGGCATCTCCGCTCAGGTTGTTTTTCAGGGCATCTTCGATAAGAGGTACTAATTCGTTGTCAGGAGCAAAACGCAGGGCAAACAATTGATCGTCCGTTAATTTGTATTCCAATTCTTCAAATCTTTTGCCGGTAAGGGTAAAATAACGGTATCGGAGTTCTAATCGTACAATTCGGTTTTGAAGAATCAGGGCGTAATGCTGGCGCAACATAAAAGCCAGACAAAACAAGAATACAAAACCAACGCTTATAAACGACCAGATTAGGGAATCATTTGTTGTAAAAGCAAAATAAATACTTGCCGCTAAAAAGAGCGACAAAACAGGATAATAAACAAAATGATGCGGGCCATAATAGCGTATGTGATTGTAATAGGTTTGAATTTTCATAGTTTCTTTGTTTTTAAATAGGGTATAAAAAAAACAAAAGCTACCCTAAAAAATAGAATAGCTTTTTTTCCAAAAATAAACTAACATAACCAATGTTTCCTTTATAACTTAAACTTTTTAGAGTTTGTTTAGTAGTATCAATAATAAAAAAAGCCTCACTTGCATGATCATTCTTTTTCATGGCTTATTTTGTTTAAGTAAAATTAGTGGGGTTTGTCAGAATGCTGTTATATTTTAAAATGAATGTGTTATATGATTTCAACTTTTAAAGATTCAATTCTTATTTTTTTGTTTTGAATTCTTCAATTCGTTAGCCTTACTTTATAAAAAAGAACTGATAATCTTCCATTGGTCTAATTTCGATTGATATGTTTTGCTGGCATTTGCCGGACTTGTCGATGGTAAAGTGATGAGTTGATACGATTTTTGCAGATGAACATATTTTTTGAAGAAAGCCGCCGCCTTTTGTCCGTTGAATAGTATCGTTTTGATATTGGGATGCTGTTTTAAAAACGTTTCAAAATCATTTGCTATTTCGTTTTTTATGGCACTGTCCAAACTTCCCACCCGGTCACAAAACTGAAGCACATCCCATAAAGCAATTTTGTTTTTTTGTAAAAGCGCTTTTTTAGTTTCATAGTCACTCGAAAAATCTTCTTTGAAAATGGTAAACATAAATTTCCAGAAATTATTCTGATTGTGACCATAGTATTGGTTAAGTTCTAATGATTTTGTTCCCGGCATTGTGCCTAAAATCAAAACATTAGCATCGTGATTGGATATAGGGGGAAATGAAAAACTTTTCATGAATTTTATATTTGCATAGTAACAAGGTAAAGATTTTAAAAGATAAAATAATCATTCATAGGTAATTATAAAACAATTTAAAAAAATTATATAACATCTATAGCGGACTTCTGAGCGAACTTTGACCTATAGATTTTTAGATATCCATTACCACAAAACGGACTTTTTCTTTTTATAAATCTATCTAAAATTAAGTAGAATTTTTAAATCCTTGCACAATGAAAATAGTTACTATAAATACAGAAAAAACCCAAAATATTTTCGAAGAGTTAAACAGCAACTTCGGAGGTAAAGTAACATTTGATTTAGACGAATATACACTCGAAACGAATAATAACTTTGCAAAAGGTTCCATTATTGGTGCTTCTTTCAATGATAATATTTCATACATTCAATTTGATATGACGTTTTCAGTCGATGTTCGCATGGATATTATAAATGTGAAATCGTCTCCTATATATTTTGCTTATTGTTCTAAAGGTAACCTTTCACATAGTTTTGGTGCTGATGGCGAAGAAAGAAAGTTTAAAACTTTTCAGACTGCCATTGTAACTTCAAAGCAAAAACAGGATAACATTTTATTTTTTGAAAAAGACAAAAAAACGAAATTTACATTAATTATTGTGGGCACTCAAAATGCTGCCCAGGATCAGATACATTCTTTGAATCAAAAAGTAAAAGAAACTTTTTTTGAAAATAATGCAATTCAGGATTTTTTCTATTTAGGTTCATACAATCTTAAAATTGCTGAAAAAATCGAGCAGTTAAATGCCATCACTCAGACCGGAATTGTTAGAAATCTTTTGAAAGAAGGAATTCTAAGAATCATTCTGGCAATGGAAATCCAACAGCATACAGACGATCAGTGTACTTTCTCAAAAGATGCAAATTGCCTGACTTTACGCGAAATGGAAGAAATTAAAGAACTTTCTGAAGCGATAAAAGCCAATCCGGAAGAAGCTTTTACGATTAAATCGCTCAGTAAAAAATCAGGATTGTCTCCAAATAAATTGCAGGAAGGATTCAAAATGATCCACAACAGAACCGTAAACGACTACATAACCCATATGCGGGTGCTGAAAGCCGAAATTCTAATCAGAACTTCAGACTTGAACATATCCGAAATTGTTTACTGCATTGGTTTTACAAGCAGAAGCTATTTCTCGAAAATATTCAAACAAAAATTCCACTGCAGTCCAAAAGAATATAAATTCAATTTGAATCCGCTGGCGATTACAGCTTAGAGAAGAGGTTCAAAGCAGCAAAGGTTCAAAGGAACAAAGGTCTTGTAGGCGCACAACAGTGCGTCTTTTTTTTGTTTAAAAGCGTGATGATTTTAATTTTGATATTTGATTTTTTTTAAGAGCTGTTTAATTCGTCTATTCGCTTCGCTCGAGTCCTGCTATCCGTTTCAATCTTTTGTACCTCCCCGAAGTTTCTGGACCGGCACAAAAGGATTTCCACTTCTATCAGGGCTAGGGCATTCGTTTACAATAATGGATGTATTGTTCCTAGTAAAGAGGCACTGCTGTGCGTTTCTACAAAAAAACTTTGTCGCTTTGAACCTTTGTTGCTTTGTAACTAATTTTTTTTACCTACTTTTGCATAACTAGTTATGTAATTGATTATATATGGAATTTTTTAATAAAGTGGGTAAAGTGGCTTTGGGAAGCCGTTTACGTTTAATGACAGCAATTATAACTGATGACGCTGCAAGAATATATGAGTCTTATGGTATGAATTTTATGCCAAAATGGTTTCCTGTTTTTTATACTCTGATAGAAGAAAAGGAAATAACAATTACAGAAATTGCAGCCGAAATTGGTCATTCGCAGCCATCAGTGAGTAAAATTGTCCAGGAAATGATTGCAGTAGGATTGGTAGAGGATAATCAAAAAAGCAGTGATAAACGAAGAAATATTGTTGGGCTGACACCGAAGGGTTGGGAATTCTCGAAAGAATTAAAATTACAGCTAAAAGATGTTGAAGCTGCTGTAGACGGTTTAATAGCGGAATCGAGCCATAATCTCTGGGCAGCTCTTGAGGAATGGGAATTTCTACTGGAGCAAAAAAGCTTGCTTAAAAGAGTCAATGAAAACAAAAAAAAACGCGAAAGCCAGGATGTCCAGATTGTCCCATTTGAGGCGAAATATCTCGATGCTTTCCGATCATTGAACACACAATGGATCTCGACTTATTTTGAAATGGAAGAAGCAGATTATAAGGCGTTAGACCATCCTGATGAATATATCTTAAACAAAGGCGGGAAAATTCTTGTGGCTTTGTATCGCAATGAGCCTGTTGGAGTTTGTGCGCTTATTAAAATGAATGATTCAGATTATGATTTTGAAATGGCAAAAATGGCCGTTTCGCCTCAAGCGCAGGGAAAAAATATTGGGTTTTTATTGGGGCAGGCAATTATAAATAGTGCCAGAGCATCAGGAGCATCTAAAATTTATCTGGAAAGCAATACGATACTCAAACCTGCCATAAATCTGTACTATAAATTGGGTTTTCAAAAAGTTTTTGGGTTGGCAACACCTTATAAACGTTGTAATATTCAGATGGAGTTAAATATTTAGGTTCAAAGGTTCAGAACAACAAAGGTTCAAAGGTTTCAAAACTTTGTCCCTCTGAATCTTTGTTACTTTGAACCTAAAAAGGAAACCTTTTTACCGTCCAAACCTATAATACTCTAAATCCTGATTCTTTTTGTTATTGATGGAGTCTAAAATAGAATTCATTCCTATTACGCTAAAGGTAATTCCGTTTCCTCCAAACCCCAGAACATAATGTTCATTTTTTCCCGGATTCGGTTTTCCGAAGTATGGCAAACCATCTTTTGTTTCTCCAAAGGTTCCTGCCCACGAATAATCTAGTTTAAAATTAATGTTGGGGAATTTTCGTTTAAAATGTCTTAAAAGATATTGCTCTTTTTTAGGCAATAACTTATCGCGTTTTGTTGCATCTTTAAACTCTTCATCACCTCCGCCCATTATGATTCTGTTGTCGGCTGTGACTCTAAAATAAAGGTAGGGTGAAGAAGTATCCCAAAAAATAGCATTCTTAAAAGCCGGCGGCAAATCCTCAACAGTTTCTGAAGCGATGACAAAAGTGCTTTTTAGATCGACCACTTTTTCGGTTAGTGTTTCGATACTTTCGTAGCCACTGCAATGAATCACGTGATCTGCAGTAATGGTATGTTTACTTTCGGTATGCGCTACAGATCTTCCCCTTTGATTTTGAATGGATGTTATATTGGTCCGGTCAAAAATCTGCATGCCTTTTTTGTGGCAGTAATGCAGTAAATCATTCGCCAGTTTATAAGGATCCATTACAGCCGCAGTTTTAGATTCTATGGCGGCAACAGCGTTTAATCCTAATTTTTCGAGATCCCATCTTTCGAGCCAGTTGACATCAAATCCATGTTCTTTTCTGCATTTGAATTCGTTTCTTAAAAACGGAATATCCTTTTTTAGGGAGCAATAATAAATACTTTTTTTGAACTCAAACTGGCAGTTGCTTTTTATAGTATCGATAATAGTGCGAAGATCAAAGATGGCTTTTTTTCCGTTGGTGTAACTATCAACGGCACATTCTACACCTCTGATTTTAATGAGTTCGTGCAGTGGCACATCAATTTCATACTGAAGCAGTGCAGTACTTGCAGCCGTGCTTCCGTTAGCAACGTCGCGACGATCGACTAATATTACTTTTTTGCCTTCAGAGATTAACTTGTAAGCGATCAATGCTCCGGTTATTCCTCCGCCAATAATTAAAATTTCCGTCCTAAGATCTGTATCGATAGACGGATAACTGTATTTCATGGCACTTTTTAAGGGCCAGAAAGTTTCAGTGGATCGTAGTTTCATTTTTTAGTGATATTTCTGGTACGTAATTTAGTTCTGTTTTTGTCTTTGCGTTCGTGTTGTTCAGAGGCTTCTGCAATAGAGTGGGAGTTTCGGATACTTTCGTCTTCTTTGGCAAGCGCACTGAGTTTGTGATAGTATTTCTGAACAATGATCATTTCTTCCTCCGTCATGCTTTCAATGTCTACCAGACTATTGCTTGAATATTCGTTAGATGCCACTAATTCGTTTAATTTCAATTGAATGGCAAGCGAATCTTTATTCTGTGCTTTCTGAATCAGGAAAACCATCAAAAAAGTAATAATTGTCGTTCCGGTATTAATAACGAGTTGCCACGTTTCTGAATAATCGAAAATGGGTCCTGAAACTGCCCAGGCTACCACGATTAAAAAAGCTCCAATAAAAGCAGTTGTGCTCCCTGCGGCTTTAGAAACATTGGTGGCAAATTTTTCGAAAGCACTGCTTTGTTTTGTTTTTTTAGTTTTCATTTGGGTTTAACTTTTACGTTTCGTTACCTTTTTACTTACTTTTTCTTCCCGAATTACTTTATTGTGTTTTTCATCATAAACAGCGTCATTAATTTTTTGACCTGTCTTGCTAAAGA
This sequence comes from Flavobacterium aquidurense, assembly GCF_002217195.1. Classification (NCBI taxonomy): domain Bacteria; kingdom Pseudomonadati; phylum Bacteroidota; class Flavobacteriia; order Flavobacteriales; family Flavobacteriaceae; genus Flavobacterium; species Flavobacterium aquidurense. The sequence continues at coordinate 38,350 of NZ_MUGR01000036.1, forward strand.
CTTTAATTTTTGGAGCTTCATGTGTTCCGGTAATCACAATTGGAAATCCGATTAGACCAAAAGGAGGTAATCCCAATCGCATCCGCAAATCCAAAAGACCGTCAAAACTTGTCGTTCCTTTGATAGTAGGTTTAAAACTGGCCACACTAAAAGTGAAAGGTTCAATATGAATTAAATTATTATCGATAGTCGAATTAATTTCGATTCCCTCCAGTTTAGGATCATCCAGACCTTTCTGTCCGGTTTGTGAACTAATGCCGTCAAATAATTTTAATCCTTTTACTTTTACATCGCGCAAATTTAGTTTTCCTCCACCTTCAAGAGATTCATAAATGGGACCCATATTACCGTTTAAATCTCCTTTTATTTTATAATCTACAGAAATAATTCCCTGTGCTTTTTCAGCTACTGTTACCATATCATGAAACATGGGGATTTCATTGTAGGCTCTCTGAACACTGAAATCTTTGGCTGTAAAATGAGCATCAAAATGTGCTGATGTTGGCGATTCGTCTTTGTATGTTGCATTAACTCCTAATAGACAATCGATAATATTAAATGTGGCATTCTGCAGATAAAAGCCTTCTTTTGTAATGCCCACTTTTCCGTTAAGTTGGTTTAAAACCAATCCGTTATATTCGATCTTATCCGCATTTGCCGTCAGTGCGACATTTAAATTTTTGGGTACAATGACAACACCACTCATTTTAGGATGATCTTCTTTGGCGTATTGCACTTCAAGATTACGATCTGTGTTTTCCCCTTTTTTAAGCGCCATGAATTCATCGACATTAATCAGTTTCGATTTCATGTTGAAGTTACCGCTCAAAGTTCCGTGCGATTCTAAGAAATAATTGATGGTATTGAGAAGATAACCATTGATCGCAAAATCAGATTTTCCGTAGGTAGCGTCAAACTTTTCGAACCACATTTTTTCATTCTGAAAACGGAAATTTCCTTGTTGGATAAAAAAGGCTTTCGGAAAGAGTTCTGAGGTTGCTTTTATATTTTTTAATACAATTGTACCGCGATTATCCAGTTTTTCATATTGTCCTTTTGTGGCATAACTTTGTTTTCCTTTAAGCGAAAGATCTGCTTTGGCATAACCCGTAACGTCGAGTCCTTTTTGAGAGAAAACCTGATAGATGCGGCCTACGTTCAATTCTCCTTTTATTTTGGCATTATAAGCCAAATCACTAAAGTCAGAAAGTGTAGCATTGACATACATTGGGTTTCCTTCAAAAACAAATGAAGCAGGAGCAACGGCAACAATCAGGTCCTGAAATGTTCCGGCTTTGTTGAGTACATTGGCAACGAAAGTAATGTCTTTTATAGGGTTAGGATAAGAATCTGTTTTGAGCCAGCCATTGTGCAGCGCGATTCCGCCAATAGTTTTAGGAAACAATTTTTTTGAAGCACTAAAAATACCTTTCGCCTGAATGTTGGTTTTTAAAATTCCTTTTAAATCAATGCTTGTCAAACCCAGTGCAGCGTCGACTGTAGCTAAATCCAAGGCGCCTTTTACACTTGCATCTACGGTCATTTCATTAAAACCTTTACTTCGCAGATAAGCAGTGAAATAATCTTTTTCTCCTACTTTAAATTTAAAAGTGTCCAGATTAATCAACAGTTTTTCGATATCCAGTGAAGGCAGAACTGCATTCAGATTCATCTGAAAATCAGTGAATGGGGCGGGGGCATTTTGGTAATTTATGGCACCTTGATCAATTTTTAGATTAAAAGCCAAATCCGGTTTTTGTTTTTTGGCTACATTGTAATTTCCTCTAAAAGTAAAAAGTAAATCACTTTTACCGGAGATTTCGGTTTCGTCCATCCAGGTAAGATATTCCGGAGGCATCACAGAAAACAGGTCTTTTAGAGTTGTATTTTCAGACGCTGCTTTGATGTTGATTTTATATCCATCTCTTAGAATGGTAAATAAACCAGTAAATTTTAAAGGTAATTTGTTGATTTTCAATTCGTTTTTTTGAAGAATAAACGAAAGGGCGTGTGTGTTGATTCTGGTGATTAAATCAGCGCGGACTTCTTTTTTTCTAAGATAAGCTGTCTGATCATAATAGAAATCGACATTATCAATTCGGGCATCGGTATTTAAGTCAAAAATATCTTCGCTAAGATTTCCTTTTCCAACATAGTTAAAACCTTTTGCATCTACAAGAATTTTAGCTGAACGGTCATTGTATTTGACATGGCAATCCTCAAGATCAATTCGTTCTAACCGGATTGCAGTTCCCTCTTCAGGTGCATTGGGATCATTTGGTTTTTTGTCACGGTCTTCCGGAGCAACATATATATTATAATTGGCTTGCCCTTTCTGGTTCACCATTACATTAATTAAGGCTTTGGAAACATACAGTTTATTGATTTTTACCTCATTGTCGAAAATCAGCCTCTTTAAGTTAATCCCAAAAGCCACTTGCTCCGCTTTAAGCAAAGTATCGTTGCTAAACGGCGCTGAACCGGTAAGGGATAAATCGTCAAGCGAGACTGTAAGTGAAGGGAAATGGGTAAAAAAAGAAAGTCTGGACTTCGAAAAATCCAGTTTGGTATCTAAGCGTTCGTTTGCAATTTTCTTTACTTCAGTAGCTACGGTTCCGGGAAAAAGCAGCGGAATCAAAAAAAGTAACAGCAAGATACTTGCTATTACTATTCCTGTGACTTTTAGAATTTTAAGGCTTATATTTTTATATGAGGTCTTCATAATTATTGAGATTATGTGTAGTCGAATTTTGCCCCATAGAAGCATAGAATTTACAAATTGAAAAAAGGTATTTCACTTTTTTTGTGCTCTTAATTATTAAGCATATCCTCTATGTTTTCTAGGTGTATAAAACAATTTCTTTTATTATTTTCCTTTTTCAGCTTTTTTAGCCTCTTCAGCTTTCTGTTTCTCCAGTTTTTCTTTTTCTTCTTTGGCTTTCTCTGCTTTTTCTTTCTCCGCTTTAGCTTTTTCTTTTTCGGCTTTTTCAGCTTTCTCTTTCTCTTCCTTGGCCTTTTCTTCTTTAGCTTTTTCAGCCTTTTCCTGCTGTTCTTCTTTTTGCTCTTTTAATTCTTCTTTTTTCTTTTCTTTTTCTTTCTCTTTTTTCTTGAAGTATCCTTTAAGCAGGAAGTTGCTTTTTGCAGCTTCCATATTTTCGCTAAAACCTTTTGTACCGGATTCTAAATTAGAAAGCGTATTAGAAACGCTATTCGCCATTTTATCATCACGGACTAATCTTGCCAAAGCACCGTTTCCGGTATTCATACTATGACTAAAAATGGCCAGCTCATCCGTTATTACTGCGGCATTATCTACACTTTTTTTCACGCTTTTCATTAAATCCTGCATTTCAATTCCGTTAACAGAAGCGATTGCACCATTGTTTTCTACCACTTTTGTCGAATTTGCACCTGGAGAAATAGTCAAAACTTTATCGCCCATTAATCCGTCAGAACCAATACTGGCACGGGCATCTGTTTTAATAAATTTTCGAACTTCATCCTTAATGACCATTCTTACTACAACAGAAGAATCGTTTATTAATTGAATTTCTTCAACCGTTCCGATATTAATTCCTGAAAAACGAACATTATTTCCCACCTCTAAACCACTAACGGTTTTAAATTGTGAGGTGATGTTGAATGTAGAACCAAAAAGATTCTTTTGTTTCCCAATAAAGTAAATTGCCATTACAAAAAGCAGTAAACCTATTGTTACAAACATTCCTAATTTCCAAGTATATCCAGATTGCTTATCCATGATTTCTAATTATTTATTTTTAGTATTATTGAAAAAAAGAGCGAACCCATTCGTCTTCGTCTTTTTCTAGTTCTTCGTACGTTCCTTCTGCATGTATTACTCCCTCTTTTAGAACCATAATGCGGTCAGCAGTAAGCTTTGCACATGCCATATCATGGGTAATAATGATCGAAGTCGTTTTGCGTTTATGTTTGATATCGAGAATTAATTCGCTTATTTCCCGAGAGGTTATGGTATCTAATCCTGTGGTAGGTTCATCGTATAGGATGATTTCCGGTTTTAATATTAAAGTTCTGGCAAGACCAATTCGTTTTTGCATCCCGCCTGATAATTCAGAAGGCATTTTGTCTATTGCATCACTCAGTCCAACATTATCCAAGGCTTCCATAACTTCACTTTCTACTTCTTCAGCAGTAAGATCTCTTTTGTGTTTTTTTAAGGTAAATGCCAGATTTTCTCTCACCGACATTGAATCGTATAAAGCACCGCTTTGGAACAAAAATCCAATACGTACCCTGATCTCATTCAGTTCAGGTTTTGTCAGGTTCAGTACGTTTTGATCAAAAACTTTTATTTCGCCTTTGTCAGGTTCAATCAAACCAACAATGCATTTTATGGTTACGGATTTTCCTGATCCGGAACGTCCTAAAATCACTAAATCCTCGCCTTTGTTTACCGTAAGATTTACACCTTTTAAAACTTCATTATCAGCACCAAAAGTTTTGTGCAAGTCTTTTATCACAATGATTGGCTCTTGCTTTTTTGCTTTTGAAGCCGTTTTTTTTATATTTTCTTTCTCTTTAATCATCTTAAAAAAATAAATCGGTTATTTGAACAGCGACCATATCAATAATAAAAATGGTAAGCGAAGCCGTAACTACTGCAGAATTGGCTGCTTTTCCCACACTTTCAGTTCCGTTTGAAGCATTAAACCCTTTGTAACATCCAATCATTCCGATAAAAAATCCGAAGAAAAAGGTTTTGATTGTGGCAGGAATTATATCGAGAAATTCTAATGATTGCAGAATTTGAGTCAGGTAACGATAGAAATTGACATCACCGTGAATGTTAATGCCCACATATCCGCCAATAATTCCGATGGCATCAGCAAAAAATACCAATATAGGAACCATTAAAGTACAGGCCAGAATTCGTGTTACTACTAAATAATTATAAGGATTAATTGCTGAAACTTCCATGGCATCAATTTGTTCGGTCACTTTCATGGAACCCAATTCAGCGCCAATTCCGGACGAAATTTTACCGGCACAAATAAGGGCAGTAATTACAGGAGCAATTTCTCTAATCAGCGAAAGTGCCACCATGCCCGGTAACCAGGATTCAGCTCCAAATTTTACCAAAGTAGGACGCGATTGAAGCGTAAGTACCAAACCCATAATAAAACCGGTTATGGCAACAAGTGGTAATGATTTATAGCCAATTACATAACATTGTTTCAGGAACTCTTTTGTTTCATAAGGCGGAACAAAAACCTCCTTAAAAAACTGCTTTGCAAACACGGTTGCATTTCCTATTTCTGTGAATGTATTTTTTAAAGTAAGTATCAAAATACTATGTTTTTAAGTTAAATCAAGTGAATGAAAACCAACGATTTAGTCAGGTAGTGTACCCTTTGATTATTGTAGATTAAAATTACTTTAGAAGTACGGAAAAAATCTTACACAACTTTTTTACAAGTTTATATAATTAACATAATGAAATGCAATAAGTAGATTATTATGACGTTAGGACCGAATTGTTAAAAACAAAAAAATCCCTTATAAAAGGGATTTTGATGTAAGTTGCGATAAGGTTCCTAAATCAATTTTTAAATTTTTTAAAAATTGAGCTGGCAATATGTCCGCCAAAACCAAAAGTATTGCTCATAGCATAATTTACAATTCGTGGCTGTGCTTTTTCCAGTGTTAAATTAAATTTGTCTTTAAACTCAGTTTCTATTGTTTTCGTATTTATAGTAGGTGGAACTATGTTTTCCTGAACGGCTTTGATACAAGCAATGGCTTCGATAGCTCCGGCACCTCCAAGTAAATGTCCGGTCATTGATTTTGTTGCGCTTATATTCGCATTAGGATTTTTGCCAAAGACTTTTTCCATCGCTTTAAGTTCGCTTAAATCTCCGGTTGGAGTAGAAGTGGCGTGTGCATTAATATAATCGATTTTATCGGGTGTAATCTCAGCTTCTTCAAGAGCAAGCTCCATTCCTAAAATTGCTCCTTCGCCATCAGGATGTGTTCCCGTTAAGTGGTAGGCATCTCCGGCTAATCCGCCTCCAACAATTTCGGCAAGAATCACAGCATTTCTTTTTATGGCATGTTCATAGCTTTCTAATATGATCGCACCTGCACCTTCGCCCAAAACAAATCCGTCTCGTGTAGCATCAAAAGGACGTGACGCTTTAGTACAATCATCATTTAAGGTAGACAATGCTTTTGAGGCGTTAAAGCCACCAATAGAAGACTCTGTAATGGAAGCTTCAGAACCACCACTAATGATCATATCTGCTTTGCCCCAGCGAATGTAGTTAAAGGCATCTATAATTGCTGTATTACTTGCAGAACAGGCAGAAGCCGTTGTATAATTAATTCCGCGAAGTCCGTACTTAATAGAAATTGCTCCCGAGGCAATATTAATAATTCTTTTAGGGATAAAAAATGGACTAAATCGGGGTATTCCGTTTCCTAATTTATATTCGCTTATTTGTTCTTCAAAAGTAGCAACACCTCCATCACCGGAACCCCATATAACGCCAATTCTATCTTTGTTTAAAGTATCAAAATCGATATTAGCATTTTTAATAGCTTCATCTGTTACGTATAATGCGTATTGGGTAAAAAGATCATATTTGCGAATTTCATTTTTCTCAAAAATATGTTGCGGATCAAAATTCTTTACTTCACACGCAAATTTGGTTTTGAATTGTGTGGTATCAAATTTGGTTATTTCTGCTGCACCGCTAACACCATTAATTAGCGAATGCCAATATTCTGGTACACTATTTCCAATAGGAGTTACAGCTCCTAATCCTGTTATTACAACTCTTTTCATTGTTTCTTAGGTCTTAATTCTGTTAATATAGTTTCTTTTACAGCTTCAAAATCATCTTGGCCCGTTAGTCTTGATAGTTGCACGATAGCGACCATATTGGTGATGATCATTAATGCTTTTGTTCGTGGAGTAATTTCAAAATCAAATATTTTGAGTTCTTTTCCTTCGGTTAAGATTTCGGTTATCCACTCAATTACGAGTTTGGCAAATATCTGCAATTCTGTTTTTATAGTTTCGTCGAGCGTATTTAAGTCTGTGGATAAGGAACCAACAATACACACTTTATTCTCCAATTTTATTTGAGAATGAATCGCCAGGAAAGCTTCAAGTTTTACCAACGGACTTTCGTTGGCAACTTTTAGCTTTAAATTTTCATATCTCACAACATGCTCTTTTATTGTGGCTACTCCCAAATCTGATTTTGTTGGAAAATGATAATGAATAGAAGCTGTTTTGATGCCTATATCATTAGAAATGTCTTTGAAACTAAATGCGTTATACCCTTTGTTTCTAATAAACTCATCTGCTTTGCCTATAATTGTTTCTCGTGTTGTCATGACAATAAATTTTCAGCAAATATACTACCTATTAGTAGATAGGCAAATAAATAGTTATTTATTTTTTTGATTCGTTTAGAAATTACTTGCGGTAGTAAAGTAAATAAGAGGCTGTTTTTGAAAAGATTATAAAAACAAAAAAATCCCTTATTAAAGGGATTTTACGGTTAAATAGTATATTTAGTTAGAATATTTATTTCAATCAATTATAAATTAATAGCAATTCCTGTTTTAGGTTTTTGCAACGGAATTACTTTAATTTCGGATAATTTAAGGTTTTCCATTAACAATCTTGCGGTTAGAAAACAAACTGTAGATTCGGCACCCTGGTTTAAGTTTACATTTTCTTTTTCAAGTCCGTCGTAACCACCGCCGCTAATTGGATTGTACATGATTTGTCCGAGATGATTTTTTCCTAAAAACCAATTGAAGGCCATTTTCATTTTTTGTTTGTATTCCGGAGAACCAAAAGCGCTGTAGAAAGAATTCAAAGTATGAATCGTGTAGGCAACATCTATAGGCTGTTCTCCGTATTCGTGTACTTGTTCTTCTGAATCTCTGTGCAGCCATCCGTTATTAGAAATTACTTTGAAGTTTTTGTCTTTAAACATTTTCGACATTAAAAAGTCAAGCGAATCCAATGCTACTTTTTTATAAATAGGTTTGTTAGTCGTTAGAAAGGCAAACAACATGGATTCCGGCAAAATACCATTTCCGTAAGTCATATAGTTTTCAAACCATTTCCAGTCGCTCGAAGCGTGAATTTCATAATTAGAAAGCAATTTTGCATTCAGTTTATTGATAATTGCCGCGACATATAAGTTAGGAACGGCAGTATGGTACAAATACAAACCTTTTGTAGCAAAACCTATAGAACGTGGCGACTGAATACTTTCGGCCCATTTTAGTGAGTTTAGTAAACATTGTGATGCTTTTTTTACAATCGCTTCCGGCAGGATTTCACTATTGGCAACAACAGTTCCCAATGCCCAAATGGCTCTTGCATTAGAGTCTTCCAGATTTACTTCGGCATTTTGTTCAACGTGCTCACGGTTTTCCTGATCGACATAATTGATGAAGTCTCCTTTTGGCTGCTGACAGCGTATAATAAAATCTAAATAAACCAAGATATAGGCTAAATCTTCTTTGTCCTGTGTTAGTTTGTAATGCATGCAAATCGCAATTAAAGCGCGCGCATTATCATCTAAAGTATATCCTGAATCAAGATCCGGAATCGATATTTTACTGAATTGGATGATCCCTAAATCAGTGGTCATTTTTTTGATATGGGCCAATTGAATAGATGGATAGGTATATTTTACTTCTGATTGACTTTCGAAAAGTTCTTTATAAGTGTTCATATGTGTAATTGCTGCATTTTCCCAGGACGAAGCGCGGGTTTTTCTAAAGGCATTAATTCCCATTTCTTCTCTTAAATGATCATCAGAAAGTAGTTTAATAGCGGCTTCAGCAAATTGATCTGCTTCACCAATATCAACCAATATTCCAGAATCAGGAGTTAAAACTTCTCTGGTGTGAGGAATTTTTGAGGCGACAATTGGACAAGCACAACTCATCGCATACGAAAAAGTGCCGCTTACAGCCTGGTTGGGATCTTTTGAGGTGAACATATAAATATCAGTGGCTTTTAGATAATCTAAAAGCTCATCTGTATCCAGATATTCATTTATAAAACGAACATGATCTTTTAGATTGAGCTCATTAACAATACCTTCCAGTTTATCGCGATAAGCATCAACGCCATCAATGATGAGATTAGGATGCGTTTTGCCAATAATCAGGTAAAGCGCATTTGGTGTGTTTTCGATGATTTTAGGCAATGCCTGTAAACCGGTTTCGATATTTTTTCCTTCTCCTAAAAGACCAAAAGTAGCTAAGACTTTTCTGTCCTGAATATTAAACTTTTCTTTTGCCTGTTGTGGAGCTTCATAAATCACAATATGAGTTCCGTGTGGTACATAAGTAATAATCTCCTCTTTGATATCATAATCATTGATCAAAATTTCTTTTGATTTATTCGTCATTACAAATACCGAATTGCTATAGGAAAGCAGCAATTTTACGAAAGTTTTCAATTCGTTATTCGGGTTTTGAATCACACTGTGAAAAGTATAGGTCAGTGGTTTTTTGACTTCATTGAGAAAATCTAATAAATAGTCTCCATAATTACCTCCAAATAAACCAAATTCGTGCTGAATATGAACCAATTTTACCGACTTATCTTTATTGATTTCATGGGCAACTCTGGTATATTCTTCTTTGTTTTTCGTGTTCAAAGTATACGCCTGAGTTGGATTTGCTTTTGGTTTATCCACCAATTCGCAAATCTGACATGTGATGGATTTACCAAAAACATCTGTAATTCCTTTGATGGTGTCCTGGGTATAAGTTGCTATTCCGCATTGAGTTGGAGGAAATGTAGATAGAAAAACTATTTTTGATTTATTAGATATCGTTTTCATGGGGATTCTTTTTTAGTTCTGTTAATAAGTCGTTTAGGTTCAATGAAGCTACCGCAATCTTGTCATCGGCAGCACCGTAATAAATATATAAGCGGTCTTCAAAAATGGCTGTTCCTGTTGGGAAAACAACATAATTGACATACCCGTGTCGTTCGTAATATTCTGAGGGCGTAATAATTGGTTTTGGTAATCTTGCTAAAACTTTTTTAGGATTTTCAAGATCCAGCAAAACTGCCGAAGCATGATAAACCAATCCTTTTTCACGCTTTTCTGCTGAATGGTAAATTAATAACCATCCGTCAGGAGTTTCAATCGGAGGAGCGCCCGGACCAATATGACTTGTTTCATGATCATATTTAGGCTCCATTACAATATAATCCGGAAGATTTTTGAGATAATCTTTCCAAAAATCAACCGTTAAATCTTTCTTTTTTTCGAAAGTAAAGATTTGAATTGACGGAAATAAGCGGTGCAAAGCCACAAACTTTCCATTAATTTTTTTTGGAAACAATACTACATTTTTATCCCAGACATATAAATTCTCTTTTATAGTCTCTGTCAGGGGATAATTTCTTTCCAGATTAAAAGCCAGTATTTTGGCAATACCCGGATTTTGTAAATGTTTCCTAATCAAATTCGTAAATTCATTCAAAATGAATTTAGGCGTTATAATTCCTCTCTTTCTAAATTTTTTTAAATCTTTAGAAGTTGCCAAAGCACCGCATGCATTGATACCATCATACGTTACGTAAGTCATATAGAAGCGATCCTCGATTTTTGTAATCCGGGGATCTTCTACACCATGAATTTCGTAAATGTATTCAGGAGAAAATATAGGCTCTGGACTTCTTTCTACTAAAGTTAACGGACCTTCAAACCGACAATACCCTACGGTTGAAAAATTACCTTTTTTAGCAGCTCTGTAAAACATATGAACGTTATTTCCATCTTGATAGATTGCCGGATTCAAAACACCTAATTCTTCGAAAGCTCTTTCCGTTTTTTCTAAAATTACACCGTGTTTTGTTGCCAATTCCATATCTCTGAAAATTTTATCTAAAATTACTTTATAGATGAAGCTTCGATTAATCCAATCAAGCAAAAAATTAACTCAAAAGCATTTTTGTGGGAATTCTGTAACGAAAAAGGGGAATTATAAAAGTACGTCAAAAAACTGATTTATAGTTGATTGAGGTAATAAATTAACGTTTTGAGTTAAATGGTTTTGTAAGATATATAGAACTTTGATAAACAAACATATCGGACTTCTAAAAGTCATATTATAAATTTAAAATCTAAAATTATGTTACGTTGGACAGTCACATTTATAATTCTGGCTATAATAGCAGGAATTTTTGGTTTTGGCGGAATTGCCGCCGGAGCAGCTAGCATTGCAAAAGTTTTATTCTTTATATTTTTGGTATTATTCGTAATTTCATTAATTACCGGAAGAACAAAAGTTTAGCAATTATTCATTAATTAGTTAAATAAAAAAGCGACATCAACTATAATTGATGTCGCTTTTTTATTTTGTTTGTATTTAGTATGTTAATCTTATTTCTTCTTTTGTCAAATTATTAACGCAAAGAATAATACTTTTTTGTGACAGACGCAATCGGAAGTCCAATGAAGAGCATCAATATTGTAACGGATAATAGCAACGGGAAATCCAGATGTTTTTCCGGTAAAACAGGAAATGCAATTGGCAGTACAATGAGGTTCATTATAATCCAGACAAAAATCCCATAAAGAAATCCTGAAATTATGGTACTCTTTTTAAGAAATGGTAAATAGGGATAGATAATAAAATAAAACCAGGCAAAAATAAAAGCAATCAGGTAGTGAAGACCAAGTCCGTACCACGCCATTTGTGATCCTTCGCTATAAGCCTCTTTTTTGAAAACACCACTGGCTATAGATTGCAGAATTTTTATCGCAGTTGTTTTTTCAAGTATTATCGTATAAACAAAAATGGCGGCAAGAATGTCAAGTGTTCCTGCGATTAAAGCGGATAAAAAAATAGTTCCTGATTTTGATTTCATAAGGTTTTGGTTGAATTTTATATTATACTTTAGTTAACATCTTAAAAATAGCATTCAACTGATGCGTATGTCTTTGTGAATGAACAAGGGCAAAATTAATCCATTCGTAAATAGTAAAATTTTCAAAACTCGGTATGTTAAAATCCAGACAGGTCATAGTCAGATCATAATTTTCAGAGGCATTCAGTAAATCTGATTCTATTTTAAGCAGTGACAAAGTTAACTGGTTTTTATTGTATTTTTTTATTTCGGGTTGTAGGAAATCAGGCGCATCCATTTTACTTTTGAAATTGAGGAAGATAGCTTCAAGTTCTTTTACATGTTCATCATATTTACGGATTGTTTTTTGTGTTTTTCCGGCAAACAATTCAGGATAACCGGAATTTCCCAGAATAATATGCTGTACAACCTGTCCGGGTGTCCAGCTTCCTTTAAAAGGGATTATATTCAATTCTTCATCAGAAAAAGAAGAAAGTATTGCGTTTAAATCTTTAAACGTTTCAACAATATTTTTTTGAAGTTCCGTTTTCATTTTATTGAATTTTAAATTTTAAAATTGTTCCTAAACAGAAGTGATCCACCAGACATTTCCAAATGAATCGGTAACGCCGCAAGTTCTGCCGTAATCCTTATCACTTACTCCCATTAGTTTTGTCGCGCCATTTTCAAGTGCTTTTTTATAAGTTGCATCAGCATCAGGAACATAAACAAACAAGTTGGCGGTTTGTCTCGTCCAGTCTTTCGTTTCGTCAGTAACCATAATAGTGCTTCCGTTTAAGATAATTTCGGCATGCATTATAGTCCCGTCTTTGCGCAGAATTTGTTCATTAGAATCTTTTGCATTAAATACTTTTTTTGCGAAATGGATAAACTGTGATGCATTTTCTAAAATTAAATAAGGCATTAAAGTCTGATGTCCTGCTGGTAAATTCATATTGCTATTCTTTTAATAGTTAGTACGATAAATTTACAATTTTAAATTTAAGAATTTAAAAATCAGTTGATTATGATGTTTTTGCTTTTAAAGTGCTTCGCAATAAAAACCGAGAGCATTAAGAAGTGCAATAATTTTTCTGTTTGAAATAGATAAACTGTGAATCCGCAAAATTTTATCACAATCTTCCAAATCAAAATTGATGGCGCTGTTGGGGAAATGCTCCAAAAGTTTTTGAACAATCATTTGGGATTGCTCTATTTCCTGAACATTTGTTTTGAAAACTTCGATCATCGTTTCCCGAATTACAGAGCGATATTTTTATATCGTTCGATTTTATGGTAATAATGATAGGAAATCGCCAGGATTACTAAAAAGATCAGAGGAAAAAAGGACTGAAAACCAACACCGTCAACTGCAAAATGACTTATAGAGGCAAATATAAAATCGAATCCAAATCCGGCGTAAGCCCATTCTTTTACATTCTTAGGAACTTGCGGAAGTATTAATGCCAGAACTCCAAGAATTTTGAAAACGACCAAAGCATTTCCAAAATACTCTGGGTAACCTAAATGTCTGATTCCTTCTTTTGCAAGTTCAGTTTGGGACGTTAAAGCGGGCATAACGCCTTCAAAGAGAAAAATAATAATGGTCGTTATCCAAAAAATAATTTTTGCTTTTTTCATGTGGTTTTATTTTAAGTGGTTATCAGTTAATGTATTACAAACTTACGATTCTTATTGTTTTCAACAAATACACATTTGCGACTATTTTAAGGTCATTTAGGACAAGTTGAGGGATTTTAGATTTTAGAGGGTAGATTTTAGATTTTTTTTGAGAATGTAGAATATAGAGAATAGAATAAAGAGAATAGAATGTAGATTTTTTTTATAAACAAAGTTTGCTGTACAGTTTGTCATCCTGAGCGAAGTCAAAGGATCGCAAAGAAACTCTATAATCAAAATCGCTAATCTTTGTCGAGCTACTTATGTCCTTCGACTTCACTCAGGAAGACATAAAATGAGAGGAAAAAAGAAGAATAAAAAATATAGGGAAACCCGTGCAGACCCGCGCTTTCGTGAAGCGAATCCGTCTCATCCGTGTGCCATTACAACGCTTTCAAAATATAATTCTTAATCACAAATAAATCCTTAAAACCTAAGCGGGTGTAAATGTCTTTTCCCATAACGGAAGCTTGTAATAAAGCATAATCAGCTTGTAGATCGATAGAAAGATTAAGGGCAAATTTCATGATTTCTTCGGCTAAGCCTTTTCTGCGCATTTCCGGAATTACACCAACGCCATGAATTCCGATGTTATTTTGAGTTTGAAAAAGCATAAAAGTTCCAATGGGCTGATTGTCCAAAGAAGCCAAATAAAAATGTACATTATTATGGTTGTGAATTAGAATTTCTTTGCTGATCACGTAACCAAAAGCATTAGGATATAAGTCGGACCAGATTTTTGAGTCCTGTTCATTATCAATTTTCTTAAAGCTTAGATTATTCTGAAGCTCAAATTTTTGATCTAATTTCAGGGCCATTGCAAGCTGCTCGCTTTTTATTTCAAAACCATAGGCATCAAGTATTTCGTTGGAGTTGGTTCCGAAAATATCCCAATAGGGAATAACCAAGCCAGAATTCTCGTGCATCGTTTTGCGGATATCGAGTACATTGTTTTTAGAAATGTCGTTATGGAACCACAGTTTATTTGGCCATCCTGAATTTTCGATTTTGCAATATTCAAAAGAATCGTTTTTATGATAGGATAGGAAAGGAGTACCAACAGTTTTCCATAAATCAGTCAGATTGTTTATGTTGTCTTTAATTAGCGTGCTGTTTTTCATCTCAATAATAATTATACACAATATAAAACAAAGATACCTTTAGCTTTTATGAAAAGTCTTTACATATGTTGATTTACAAATCTTTTTCCAGCGTTTTTCTGATGCGGCTTAATTGTGTTGGCGTAATTCCTAAATGTGATGCAATATGAAGCAGTGCAATTCTCTCTGAGATATCCGGATATTTAGAGAGAAGATCCAAATATCTTTCGGTGGCATTTTCCATTACTATCGAGATTTCTCTCTGTTCTTTTTCAATCACCCAATTTCTTTCCAGATACGCAATATAGAAGTTTTTCAAATCCTCATTCTCGAAGATGAGTTCTCTGTATTTTTTATAATTGATTTTGATTAAAATGGAATCTTCAAGTGCTTCTATTTCAAAATAAGAAGGTGTTTGCTGTATTAATGAAGCTGTGGATCCTGCAAGATCTCCTTCGAGAAAAATATTCTTATTGTAAATATTTCCTTCTGTATCGGTTATAAAAGCGCGTAGCGCGCCTTTGCAAACAAAGTGAATTTCTTTTGCAATTTGATTATTTCTTAAAAGTAATTCTCCTTTTTTTACAGATTGAAATTCGATTAGACTTTCTATTAATTTCCAGGATTGCTCAGAAATAGGAGCGTAGCTGTTAAATTTTATTTTTATATCTTCGAGATATTTATCTTGATTGAATGTCATTTGTTGAAGTTTTTTTTTGCCATTAAGGCGCAGACACAAAGCTTTTTTTGCCACGAATTGCACAAATTTACGCTAATTTTTATTGATATAAGTTTTGATAATCTTGCTGTAAAGATAATTCGTGAATTCGTGGCTGTAAAATTATCTATGACTTTAATCGCCACAAATTCACGAATTATTTTTAAAAACTTTGTGTTTCTTTATAGTGTGATTGCTTCGTTGTACGCAATGACAATTGATTTTGGAGTTTCTGTACGTTCCTTCGACTTCGCTCAGGATGACATAAATCGCGAGGAAAAAAAAGAAAAGAAAGAATCCGTTTTAATATGCGTTTTCGCTTTAGTGAATCTGCGTTATCTGCGTACCATTACAACAACATAAAAAACGCTGTAAAACCTAAGTCTCACAGCGTTTTCATCTCAAAAAATAAATAATTAACGGGTATTATCTCCAGCCGCCGCCTAATGCGCGATACAATTCAGTATTGGCTGTTAGTTGTTGTCTTTTTATGTCTGCCAGTTCTAACTCACTTTGTAGTAAATTGGATTGCGCTGACAGTACTTCAAGATATTCAGCCATACCGTTTTTGAATAACAAATTGGCATTTTTAATAGCTTGTTGCAAGGTTTTTACTCTTTCTTTTAGAAAAGATTCCTGCTGTTGCAATTTCTCTACTTTTACCAAAGCATCAGATACTTCGCTAACCGCTACAAGAACCGATTGTCTGAAACTTAGCACTGCTTTTTCTCTTTCGGCAACGGCAATATTGTATTGCGTTCTTACCTTTTTATTGTTCAGTAATGGCTGAGTCAGACCTCCTGCAACGGTTCCGAACAATGAAGCCGGAATATTGAACCAGTTACTGGTTTCGAATGAATTTACGCCGCCCTGAGCAGTAATTTTAAGTGATGGATATAAGTCGGCTTTTGTGATTCCAACATTTGCATTGGCTATTTTTAGCGCTAGTTCGGCACTTTTTACATCCGGTCTGCGGCTTACTAATGAAGACGGAATTCCGACCGCTTTATTGTTTTTTACTTCAAGGGTACTTAAACGAATTGTTCTGGTTTTTGAATTCGGGAATGATCCTGTGAGTACACTCAAAGCATTTTCCTGAATAGCAATGTTTTGTTCTAATTGTGGAATCAATTGCGCTGAAACTAATTTCTGTGCTTCAGATTGCTGAATCGCTAATGTCGTAACCTGACCAGCATCGTATTTTAATTTAATGATATTAGTTGTACTATCGTTTAATTTATAGTTCTGTTTGGCAATTTCTAATTGCGCATCTAACATCAAAAGATTGTAATATCCTTTAGAAACATTAGCAACTATTGTAGTCTGCAATGCTTTTTTTACTTCTTCTGACTGAAGGTATCCGGCAAAAGCGCCTTTTTTCTGATTGCGGATTTTACCCCAAATATCAGCTTCCCATGAAAGTGAAGCTCCGGCAGAATAATCATCGATATGATTTTGACCTAAAGCCTGACCTAAATTTTTCCCCGTAAAACTATTGTCTGACGGATTACTGGTACTGGCACTTACAGATAAATTAACCTGTGGAACATTTCCCCATTTTGATTGTGTGAATCTGTATTGTGCAATCTCGATATTTTTAACAGCAATCTGCAAATCATTGTTTCTGGCTACTGCACTATCGATCAATTGAATAATATCTTTTTCTGTAAAGAAGTTTTTCCACTCCACATCGGCAATACTCGCTGTATCTTTTGAAACCGATGCATTCCTGAAATTGTCAGGAAATGCATCTTTTGGAGTTTCAATATCCTTCGAAACTTTACAGGATATTATAGTCGTGATCAAAATGGCGATCATCACGATTTTGGTTATATAATTTTTCATTTTATATGTTGTCATTAAATTTCTGTACAAGTATCTTTTCTGTTATCAAGATCTCTTGAGATTTTATAGGATAGGTATCCCACGCCAATGATGATGGCGATGAGGAATGTCGTTATATAGTTTTCCATTATTGTTTTTCTTCGTTATGAATTACGGCTACTGGTTTTCCAGAAACCTTTTCTTGTAAATGCTGGAAGATGATAAATAAAACAGGGATAATAAATAATCCAAGTATTACTCCTGAAATCATACCTCCTGCAGCTCCAATACTAATCGAGTGGTTACCTTGTGCTGATGGTCCTGTGGCGCTCATCATCGGGATTAATCCCACAATAAAGGCCAGTGAGGTCATGATAATTGGTCGCAAACGCAGTTTGGCTGCATCGATTGCCGCTCTGACTAATGCCTGGCCTGATTTTCGTTTCTGGACGGCGAATTCGATAATCAGAATCGCATTCTTGGCGAGAAGTCCAATAAGCATTACCAGTGCAACTTGTACATAAATGTTGTTTTCGATTCCTGTTAATCCAATAGCTACGAATACTCCAAATATACCTGCAGGGATAGATAAGATTACAGCCAATGGCAAGATGTAACTTTCATACTGTGCAGCAAGTAAGAAATAGATGAATATCAAGCACAGTAAGAAAATCGTTGCTGACTGACCTCCGGACGAAATCTCTTCACGGGTTTGTCCTGAAAATTCAAAACCGTAACCTGCAGGCAATTGTTGTGCTGCAACTTCCTGAATTGCTTTAATGGCGTCTCCGGAACTAAATCCTGGTTTTGGAATGGCATTGATCGAAATCGAATTAAACAAGTTGTATCTCGAAGCTGTTTCTGAACCATAAATACGAGTTAATTTTACTAAGGTATTTATGGGCACCATATCGCCAGTTTTGTTTTTCACGAACACTCTATCAATAGAGGACGGATCTGCTCTGTCATCGATATCAGCCTGAACCACTACTCTGTAATATTTACCAAATCGGTTAAAGTCAGAAGCTTGTGCGCTACCAAAATACGTTTGCATGGTTTGCAGAATGTCTTTTACTTTTACGCCTAACTGATCTGCTTTTTCATCGTTAATATCCAATTGCAATTGAGGATAATCAGCTTTGAAAGAAGTAAAGGCTACGGCAATCTCAGGACGTTTCATCAATTCTCCGATGAAGTTTTGAGAAATTCCACTAAACTTATCCAGTTTTCCTCCGGTTTTATCCTGAAGTACTAAGTCTAAAGCTTCTACGTTACTAAATCCGGGAACAGTTGGGAAACTAAACACAAAGAAACTACCGCCTGAAATAGAACCTAATTTACCACGAACCTGATTCATAATCTCATCAATATTCTTGATATCTCCACGATCTTCGTTTGGTTTAAGCAATACGAAAACAACGGCTGAAGACGGGCTTGTTGAGTTGGTCAATAAGTTGAAACCTGAAATAGCGGTAACGTCTCTTGATGCATCTAATTTGCTAAGAATGTTTTCAGCTTCAGTCATTACTTTTTGAGTTCCGTCAAGAGATGTTCCTGATGGCGTATTTACTGCAATGGCAATAAATCCTTGATCTTCAGTTGGAATAAATCCTGCAGGAGTAGTTTTTACCATTACTACAGTAGCGACAGTAATTAAAGCCAAACCTCCTAAACTCAGCCATTTTCTACGGATTAAGAATTTTAAACCTCCAACATAACGGTTGGTAAGGGAATCAAAACTTTTGTTGAATCCGTTAAAGAACTTTTCTTTAAATCCTTTTTTAACATAAGGAGCATCTCCTTCATGCGCTGCATGATTATCTTTTAAGAACAAAGCTGCAAGTGCAGGACTTAAAGTTAAAGCGTTTACCGCTGAAATTACAATTGCAATGGCCATTGTAAAGGCAAACTGACGATAGAAAACTCCTGTTGAGCCTTCCATAAAACCAACCGGCAGGAATACAGCAGCCATTACCAGCGTAATCGAGATAATAGCACCCGTTATTTCGTGCATTGCTTCATGAGTAGCGACTTTTGGAGACAGATGTTTGTGCTCCATTTTCGCATGCACGGCCTCGACGACCACAATCGCATCATCTACCACAATACCAATCGCCAGAATTAAAGCGAAAAGCGTCAGAAGGTTGATCGAGAATCCGAATAACTGCATGAAGAAGAACGTTCCTAAAATTGCTACAGGTACAGCAATAGCCGGGATTAATGTTGATCTAAAATCCTGAAGGAATATAAAAACTACTATGAATACCAATATAAACGCTTCAAGTAAAGTATGCTGAACTTGCTCAATAGACTGATCTAAGGCAACTTTTGTACTGTAGAAAATGTTATGTTTGATTCCTTTAGGGAAATCTTTTGAGGCTTTTTCCATCAATTTGTTGATGGCCACCTGAATATCATTAGAGTTAGAACCTGCTAACTGGATAATACCAATTACAACTCCTTTTTTACCATTCAAACGCGTTAAACTGTTATAAGAATAAGCACCAAGTTCAACTCTGGCTACATCTTTAAGACGAAGTATTGAACCATCAGCATTAGAACGAATTGCAATATTTTCATATTCTTCGGGTTTGGTTAGTTTTCCTTTGTATTTAATTACATATTCGAAAACTTCTTTACTTCTTTCTCCAAATTTACCCGGAGCAGCTTCCAAACTTTTATCCTGGATTGCGCCCATGATTTCGTTTGGCGTCACTTTGTAAGTCGACATTTGTGTTGGATTCAGCCAAACACGCATCGAGTAATCTTTTACACCTCCAAAAATACTGGCAGAACCAACTCCTGGAATACGTTTGATCTCCGGAATAATGTTAATCTGAGCATAATTGGCAACAAACGTTTGATCGTATTTTGACTCATCTTCGGTAAACATACCAATGGCCATGATAAAACTGTTTTGTTGTTTTGCAGTAGTTACACCTTGTTGTACCACCTCTGCCGGCAATTGACTTGTTGCCTGAGCAACCCTGTTTTGCACGTTTACTGCAGCCTGATCTGCATTTGTTCCTAATTTAAAGAAAACCGTAATAGCAAGAGATCCGTCATTACTGGCAGTAGAACTCATGTAAGTCATGTTTTCAACACCGTTTATAGACTCTTCCAGAGAGGGGGCAACAGAACGTAAAACCGTTTCTGCATTCGCTCCCGGATAAACCGCCGTTACCAAAACCGATGGCGGCGCAATATCTGGAAACTGTTGTAAGGGCAACTTCGTAAGACCAAGTATACCTAATATCACCAATAAAATGGAAATAACGGTTGCCAGTACAGGTCTTTGTATAAATATTTTGAACATTTTCGTAAAAATTATTTTTTATTAATTATTTGGGCAACTTTTGAAGGAGTTGATTTCTCAGGCTGAATTACTTGTCCTTCCTGAAGTTTATCGATACCGCTCAATACAATTAAGTCACCGGATTTTACACCGTCTTTAATTAAGTAGTTTGTTCCGCTTTTACCAGAAACCGTAATAGGCATTTTTGCAACCTTGTTTTCTTTGTTAACCGTGAAAACAAAAACTTTATCCTGCATTTCTACAGTAGCTGATTGTGGAACCAGAACAGCATCGTCATGTTGAAGACCTAAACGAATTTTTCCTGTATTTCCTGAACGTAAAGTTCCACCGGCATTTGGGAAAGTTGCTCTTAGAGTAATCGCTCCGGTAGTTTTATCAAACTGACCGTCTACCATATCGATTTTTCCGGTTTGAGGATAAGCGTTGTTATCTGCTAAAACCAAAGTTACAGGAGGTAATTTTTTTAATTTATCACCAAGGCTGTTTCCTGCATATTGCGCTTTAAAGTTGATAAAATCAGTTTCACCTAAAGAGAAATAAGCATAAACTTCATGAACATCTGATAAGTTGGTTAAAGGTTCAACATCGGTTGCTGAAACTAAACTTCCTTGTTTTTTAGGCAATCTACCAATGTAACCGCTCACTGGAGCTGTAACAGTAGTATACCCTAAATTAATTTTGGCAGATCCTACCATTGCTTTTGCCTGTTCGATGTTGGCAGCAGCAATTTTTTGAGAAGCCTTAGCTGTTTTCAATTGATAATCAGAAACTACTTTGTTTTGTACCAAAGGCGTTAATTTATCCACTTCTAACTGAGCGTTGATTAAAGCAGCTTCATACGCATGAAGACTTGCCAATGCATTGTTTAATTGCTCACGGAAAGGACGTTCGTTTATTTTGAATAAAGTTTGGCCTTTTGTTACATATGCACCTTCGTCTACATAAACTCTTTCAAGGTTTCCGCTAACTTGTGGGCGTATTTCAACATCAACTGTTCCTTGTATCGAAGCAGGATATTCAGCATCTGTAGTTGTATTCTCGCTTGTTACAGCTAAAACGGGTAACAATGGGGGAGCCGGAGCTGCCGGAGCCTGCGACTTATCTGCACAACTGCTTAGCACTAGCGCCAGAATAAAACTGGTTATAATTACATTTTTCATTTTCGTATTGGTTTTAATTTGTTGGACATTCTTATTGTTTAAATTTTGTGGTATTCGGATATTCTCGGCATTCATATTTAATTATATTAAATTATCTAACGTTGTTAAGTATAATTGTGTAAAAAACCATACAATGATGCTTTCCAATTCTATGCAGTAATTGGTATTAAATTATTTATCACTGTTAAGTAAAATAGAAAAAAATGCTATATTACGTTAATTAAATTTTCTAACACTGTTAAGTAAAGTAGTAAAAAAATAGTTGCTAAATTACTCTATTAAATCATTTATCACTGTTAAGTTAAAATGAAATTTTTTTTATTGAATTGATTTTATAATGCCTCCAATCGCATCTTTTAGGATCTGATTGTTGATAGTTTCCATTATTTCACTTTTGTTGATGATATTAATCGCGATCAAACCGTGTATTACAGAGAAGAAAGTAAAATACTTTTGTTTGATAACTTCATCAGTTGGATTGCTGTTTTTCATTATTTCACCAATTACTGCAGTAAACAATTTATAAGGTGCTTCAGCAGCAGAACATCGGTCAGAACAGCAGTTCATTTGCACACCAAACATTACCTGATACATTTCGGTATCTGTAAAAGCGAAATCCCAATACGCCATCCACATGGCTTCTAATTGTTCTTCGGGTTTTTCAAATTTATCGCGGGCTTCCTGAAGTTCTTTTGCTAACTTGATAAAACCTTTTCCTGTGAGTTCATTAAGGATCGCTTCTTTATTCGAGAAATATTCATAAATGATAGGAGCAGTATATTCAATCTTGTCAGCAATTTTTCGCATGCTCAGACCTTGCCATCCGTCTTCTTTGACGATAGCATAAGCAGCCTCAAGAATGTTACTTCTTGTCTCTTCTTTTTGTCTTAAAATACGATCTTTACTAGCCATTTTATTTAAGTATTAAATTGTTTAACACCGTTAGGCAAATGTATGGCGGTTTTTCTAATAATGAAATAATTTTGTCATAATATTTTCTTATTGTTGTATAGACAAATGTCAAAAGCCTTTGAAAGCCTTTTGCTATAAGGGATTTTCCGTAAATAATTTTTTTAAGGAGCAGATAATTTTTGTGTTTTAAAGACCATTTGTCCTGCTCTGCACTATATCTTTTATGTCCCGATAGCTATCGGGACCACCATAAAAGGATGCGTTTCGATCAGGGCTAGTTGAGAAATGGTATTTTTTTATTTTGTGGGATATTTTTCAGGATGTTGAAAATTGTGAAAAATTGCATTTAGAAAAACAGTTTTTGATAATTCGTCAACAATGAAAAAGGGATAATTATTATCATGAAATTGATAGAATGGATTTACGATTAAAGCCTTATATGTACTCTTATAATCATTAAGGAATTCTAAAGCTACTTTTTTAGTTGCTTTTAAAATGTAATATTCAACTGCTTCTTCAATATTTTTTAGTGCAATTGGAGAAACGATTACCTATAATTCATACTTCTTTTTTTAAATTACTATAAAGTGATTCAGCACCTGTATATACACTTTTGTTTAAATTAATCTGACTATCTAAAATTTCTTGTTGTTCAGTAGATAATTCATACGATCTTACATTTGCTATTTCGAATTTTATCTTTAGCGCTTTCATAAAAGTTTTTACAGCTTCTATTTGAGAAGGATCTTCGATATATGCTGTGATGTTAATTGCTTGCATGATTTTAATTTACTAAAGTTGATCAACAAAGTTAAGATAAAACTCTTTTTCATGTTAATTAGAATAATTTATCTCTCTCTAGTTTTATCAAATGTATTTTCGGGATTTAATGATAAAATAATATTTTTTAACCGCATTAAAATCCGGCCCTACAATATAGGTCGAACAGACAGCTCTTTTTTAAATCATTTTAGAGATTATCCACATAGATTTTAAAATTCCGCAGGAATGATTGATATTGTAGGGTTGGATTTTAATCCAGTTTAAAATGAAAAATTATATGAAGTTTTTATTTTTTCATTCACACCATTATAAAACGGAGTTTCAATTCCGTATTTTTTAGCATTTTCAATAACATAATCAACCAGAAATTGTTTCTCAGTTTGATTATGGTTTTCGAAATCCAATTGCAAGGATGATCTGGATTCAAACGGAAATTTAGTCAATAAATCTTTGGAAGTCTCAATATCTTCTTTGGTAAGACTGATATTGTTTTTTTTCGCAAGCGACTGAATCTCGATCATCATATTTTCGAGAATATGCATTAGATTTTCTTCTTCCAAAAGTTGACCAAAAGTAACTTTATAGGCAGAAGTAATTCCTGCAACGGGCGCAACGAACAAATACTTCTTCCATAAAATTTCGTTGATGTTTGGTACATATGTAATATCTAAACCACTGTCTGCTAATAAATCAATTAAGGAATGATTCTCTTTACCGCCAACGAAAATTTTTCCCGGTCCGCCAACATGCTGAATGTGCCCTGGCTGCTTTACGTTTGAAGCCACATAAATACAGCCTTCCATAATCTGATCAGCTTCTGGTAAAGTTTCTCTGATGATCTCTTTGGCATTTACCACATTCTGCAACGTGATGATAATCGTTTCAGAGTTGATGCAATCTTTATAAGTAGATAAGACATCTTTTATTGAATAGGATTTAGAAGTTAGTATCAATACATCCAAAACTCCAATTTCTGTTGGATAATCCGATACTAAATGAGGATATATGGTTTCTTTTATGCCTTTGGATTCGAATATTAAACCGTTGTTTTGAATCGCTTTTTTAGTTTCGCCTCTGCAAATGAATATAATTTTGGTGGTGCTGTCTTTGTATCTTTTAGCCAGGGGAGCTCCAAGAAATCCGCCGATTCCACCAATTCCAAGAATTCCTATTTTTACTTTATCTGGGTTCATATTGTAGTATTTTGTGTTTTAATTCCTAATACAAAGTAAAGAGAATCGAAATCATTAATTGATGTAAAAATATCGGTTATATTTGTAAAATTTAAGGATTATGAAAGACACCTTTTTTATATACAAAGATTTTGAAATTTATTCCGTTGAAGAACTCACCTGGAAGAAAGAAGTACACCGACACAATTTTTTTGAACTATTGTATATAGAATACGGAACGGGGAATCATATTTTAAATTCGATTCCTCATAATTACAAACAGCACGATATTTATTTGCTTACGCCAAAGGATTATCATTCTTTTAAAACAGTAACGCCTACAAAGTTTCATTGTTTACGTTTTTTACCCAACTTCTTTTCGAATAAAAAAGAAATCGAAGAAATCGAAAAGTTGTTTTATTACCACAATCAAACCAAAGGAAATTTGATTTTATTTGAAGAGGATAAATCCTTTTGTGAAATGGTTATTCTGAAAATCCTGAATGAAGTTGCCAGACCAAAAGGGCAAAACGAAATTATTATAAAAAGTTTGATGATGTCGCTGATTCAAATAGTTCGCCGAAATGCCATTATAAACGAAAGTAATTTAGATTTTCAAACTACTGTGGTCTTAAAAATTGATACCATTTTGAGTTACATTAGGTCAAATATTGCCAATCCGCATTTGCTGAAGAAAAAAGAAATGGCAAATCATTTTAATGTGTCGATTCATTATATTGGGGAGTATTTTAAAACCCATCTCAATATTACTTTAAGAGATTATATTGAACAGACAAAAATGAAAGTGGTAAGGGAAAAATTGAGCAAAAGCAATTTAACTTTTTCTGAAATTAGTAATGATTTAGGTTTTACTGACAGTAGCCATTTTAATAAATTCATCATGCGAAGTACCGGAATTTCTCCATCTGAATTTAGAAAATCATTGAGTCTTGCGGGAATCTAAGTTCGATTATTTTTTAATGTTACAAAGTCCCAGCGAGACGATATATTTATAGAAATTATATATTTTTTGTTTTGCAGAACCCCATCGGGGTGATATATAAATTAGGGTAAATATATCGCTCCGCTGGGAGCTTATGCTAAAAAAATCATTTTATAAAATCCATTTCGACGTGTTCGATTCCGGCATCCAGGAAATAGTTGTCGGTTTGTCTGAATCCGTTTTTAATGTAAAATGGAGTAGCAATTACCTGAGCGTAAAGATAAATTTTATCTTCGTTTTTTAAATCGTCTAATATTTTCAATAGAATTGCTTCGCCAATTCGTTGCCCTCTAAAAATATTTAAAACAGCAATTCTTTCAATTTTTGCTCCTTTTTCCATTTTTCTGTATCTCGCTGCTCCGGCCGGAAAGCTATTTACAGTTGCCAGATAATGTACCGCCTCTTCATCATCCATTGATTCGCGCTCCGGCGATACATTTTGTTCTTCTACAAAAACTTTTTTTCTAATGGAGAAGGCGGTTTCTATTTGTTTTTGATCGTCGACTTTTTCGACTTTAATGATATTATTGTTCATTTTGTTTGTGCTTTGATATACCTGATATACAGTAAAAATAATTTGCGTGCAAATATACGTAGTTAACTACATATATTCAAAATAAAATAGAAGAATTAGTTTTTTTTATATTGAATATTGGGCTTAGGAGGGAGGTGGAGGATATCAAAAGCACTAAATTTTTAGAGTAGCACCGATCGAAATGGTATCCTTTTTCTGGCTTCTTTAGATAGGAAAATATGTAATGCGGAGCGGGACTAAAGTTCTGGCTCAATGAAATTTGTGTGCTTCTAAAATCAAAAAATGGAATAAAAAAAACACCTCTAAACATGACGTCTAAAGGTGCTTTCAAAATTAAAATATAGTAAGATGATTATGAATCTAATCTGCTGGTGTCTTTTTTACGATACACCAGATAAAATACCTGAGGTAAAACGGTTAGAGATAAAATCATGCAGGTAATTAATCCACCGACAATCATGATGGCCAATGGTTTTTGAACTTCAGAACCCATTCCTGTAGACAATGCTGCAGGCAATAATCCTAAGGATCCCATAAGGGCAATCATAACAATAGGACGAATCCTGCTGTAGATTCCGTTTGAAATAGCATCTTTGAGGTGCATTCCGGCGCGCATATTTTCCCGAATCATCCCGATAAGGACAATACTGTCGATGGCACTGACTCCAAAGAGAATAATGAACCCAATTCCTGCTGATATCCCAAATACGGTTCCGGTTACCCAAAGTGATAAAAATCCACCAATAAAAGCATATGGCATCGCGCTTACGGCAACTAAAGTATCTTTGAAATTACCGAAATTAAAATACAATAAACATAAAATCAAAATCAATACAACAGGAACGATCATTGCCAATTGTTTAGAAGCTCTTTCTTTACTTTCAAATTCTCCTGCCCATTTCATGACATTTTCTTTAGGCAATTTTACTTCTGCAGCTACTTTTTTCTGGGCTTCGTCGATTGTGCTTCCTAAATCTCGTCCTTCGATACTAAAACCTACGGCAATATATCTACTGTTTCCTTCGCGATAAATGAACGTTGGACCGGTTTTATATTCTACGGTCGCAATTTCTTTCAATGGCACTTTTTTACCGTTCATAGTTGGAATCAAAATGTCTTCGATTTTTTCTTTTGAGTCTCGGTATTCTTTTTCGAAACGCAGTGTGATATCAAATATTTTTTCGTCATCATAGAACTTTGTTGCGGCCTGACCTCCAATTGTCATTCGGATTACGGCTTGCGCATCGGCAGTTGTTACGGCGTAACGTGCCATTTTTTCGTCACTAAGTTGAATTCTTAATTCGGGCAGACCAATGTTTTTGTAGACATTGATATCTTCAATTCCTTTTACGTCTTTGATCGATTTGGCTACTTTTTTAGCCATCTCTTCTAATTGAAAAAGATCATTTCCGAAAATCTTTATAACCAGCGGACTTTTTACACCTGCTACATATTCCTCGACGTTATCCTGAATAGGCTGGCTAAAACCAAATCCGATTCCGGGATATACATCGAGTTCTTTCTTGATCTCGGCAATCAGACCTTCCTTGCTTATATCGCGTTTCCATTCGTCCTGATGTTTTAATTCGATGTGTAATTCGATATTAAAAAATCCTGTTGGATCTGTTCCGTCATTAGGTCGTCCGGTTTGGGTAAGAACGAATTTTACTTCGTCAAATTTCCTTATTTTGGCCTTCATTTCTTTGGTAAGCCTTACCGCTTCGTCCAGATTGATACTATTGGGCAAAGTAGCTCTCACGTAAATAGCGCCTTCATTTAGTTTTGGAATAAATTCTGAACCATAAAAAGCAAACTTGGCGCAGCATAATGCTAACAAAGCAAGGAAAGCATATATTGTTGCTTTACGATGTTTGGTACTCCATTTAAAGAGTTTAAAAAGATTTTCTCTAAAGAAACGCGAAATCATATTTTCTTTCTCGACAATATTTTTTGTCAGCATCACTTTACACATTGCCGGAACATAGGTAAGAGATAAAATAAGTGATCCTAATAGCGCATAACTCAGCGTAAAGGCCAGGGGAGAGAACATTTTTCCTTCTACTTTCGTGAAAGAGAAAATTGGCATCAACGCGACAATTAGAATAATTAGGGCAAAGAAAATATAAGTAGCCACGCTACCGACACTTTTCTTGATAAGTCCCATTTTACTCATGTTGTTAAAGCGTTCCATTCCCACTTTATGCGCTTTCTTTTCGAGCGACACAAAGACCTGCTCGACAATGACCAGCGTTCCTTCGAGCAGCAATCCAAAATCTAATGCTCCCATCGAAATCAAATTCGCGGGTAATCCCTGAATTCTAAGCATGATAATGGCAAACAAAAATGAAAGCGGAATCACAGAGGCTACAATTAAGGAAGTTCTCCAGTTATATAGGAAAACAAATACGATTAGCGATACTAATAAAATCCCTTCGACAAGGTTTTTGGTAACGGTTTTTACGGTTGTATCAACCAATTTTGTCCGGTCGATAAACGGAACGATTTTTACATTATCGGGAAGCACTCTTTCGTTGAGTTCTGTCAAACGATCTTTAAGTCTTTTGATTACTTCGCCCGGGTTTTCACCACGTAGCATCACTACAATACCTTCTACAACATCATCATCACCGTCTAAACCTACTTGTCCTAATCGTGGTTTGGCAGATATTGAAACTTCGGCTACATGTTTTACCAATATTGGAGATGATCCCTTGGTTTCGATCAGAATATTACCAATGTCTTTTACTTTGTCTATCAGACCAACACCTCTTACCACATAAGCCTGATCGCCACGCTGTATAACATCTCCGCCCACATTGACATTACTTTTCGAAACAGCTTCATAAACATCTAAAGCTGATAAATTGTAATTCTCTAATTGCGTTGGATTGATCTTGATTTCATAGATTTTTTCTTCTCCGCCAAAACTCACTACATCGGCAACACCGGGAACAGATATCAGTTCTCTTTCGATTACCCAATCCTGAATGGCTTTGATTTCCTTAATAGGTAAATCACTTTTGATGATATATCTGAATATTTCACCTGTTGCTCCGGATGGCGGTTCAATTTCTACATCGGCTCCTTCAGGAAGATCTAGTCCGTTTAGGCGATTAGAGGCATATTGCTGGGCGTAAAAATCCTCTACATCATCATCAAATAATACGGTTACTACTGATAAACCGAAAAGCGAAATAGAACGTACTTCTGCTTTTTTGGGAATCGTGTTCATTTGCTTTGAAATCGGAAGTGTGATGAATTTCTCTACTTCTTCAGCACTTCTTCCCGGCCACTGTGTAATGATCCTTGCCCTTGTATTGGTTACATCAGGAAAAGCTTCGATGGGTGTATGGATATAGCTTACTATACCTGCGACTAGTAATACGGCTGTCAGGAAAAAAACTATCAGGGAGTTTTTAAGCGAGAAAGCCACCAGACCTTGTACAAATTTTTTCATGTCTTGTATGGTATTTATCCGTTATTAGGGATAATTAGTTTTTTAATCTTTCGTGAATCAACAGTTGATTTTTAGTAATCACCATTTCACCTTCATTAACTCCTTTATCAAAATAAATCCAGTTGTTGTTTTTTACAATGGGAGTAACTTCTCTGGTCTCGATTGTGCAATCGTTTTTATAAACCAAAATATGGTCGCGATTGTTATCAAAAATGACCGCTTTTGCAGGAACAGCAGCCAACATTTCCCCGCCTTTACTTTTATCAATAGCGATATCTGCAGTCATTCCAGGTTTTAGCTTCAGGTTTTTGTTTTCCATTACAATTCTGGCTTTCAAAACATGTTCATCGGCATCAAAAACTTTGGCAAGCATAGCAATTTTTCCTTTAAAGATTTCACCCGGATAAGCCGGAGTTGTAACATTTACTTGCATATTTTCGGTTACGTTTTTTAAGTTACTGGTATATACATTAACCAAAACCCAGATTTCTTTTAGATCAGAAATGGTAAACAAAGGATCGCTGCCATCTGTTATCTGCATTCCCGGACTAATATTTTTAGCTACGATATAACCTTCTGTTGGCGCTTTTATCTGAAAAACAGCCCTGTCGCTGCTGGCACTAAACATAGATAAATTAGCTTTTACATTCTCTAGAGAAGATTTTAAAACATCCAGTTCACTTTGTGCCTGCATAAGATCTTTTTGAGAAGCGATTCCGTCTTCAAACATCGATTTTACGGATTGCAAATTGCGCTGTGAAACGGCGATCTGAGATTGAAACGATTTGCTTTCAGATTGCATGCTGTTGAGTTCTGTACTTTTTATCTCTGCCAGTACTTGTCCTTTCTTTACATAATCGCCTAAAGAGAAAGTCGTTTTTGTAATAATTCCTTCTACAAGACTATTAAACTGTACAACGTGATCGCCATTATAAGTTATATTTCCGGTAAGATTTATAGACTCCGTAACAGGACGTTTTTGAACCTGTTCGATTGTAATTTTTTCTTTTAAATCTTTGTCAATACAAAATTTATCCTCTTTTGTATCTTTGATTTCTTCTTTTTTGCCACATCCGTAAACGAGCATTAACCCAAGTATTGGGAGTAAAATAAGTTTCTTCATTGTGTTTGTTATTATTTTCAGATCATTTGCGAGGTATTCTCTATCAGGAGAAATTAATTAATTTCCTGACCTGAGATATAGCGCAATTCTTCAAGGTTTTTATTAAGGTCTTTTTTAGAATTCAGCAGAATGGATTTGTTGTCTAAATAAGCGTCAACAAAATCAAGAAATTCTAGCATACTGGTGTTTCGCTGCATGAAGTTTTTACGATAGCTCTCCAGTAGTTTATCCAGATCTGATTCGTAATTAGCCTCTACACTGTCGTACAATTTTTTGGTTACCATTAAATCTTCGTAAGCTTGTAAAACTTCAGATTGTACACTTATTGTTTTCTCTTCGGTTAATAACTTACCTTGGGCGATGGCTATTTTTGCTGCTTTTATATTTCCCTGATTTCTATTAAAGAAAGGAAGATCAAGAGCAAAACCGACACCAACAAAATCTACCATTGTACTAGAACCACGGTCATAGGTGAGGCCAAGTGTAAGATCTGGTGTACGCATCGCCTTTTCATATTTGTACTTATTGTCATTATAATCATTTCCCAGCTTAATGACTTTCATGTCAGGTCGATTCTCTACTGCCGATGCTATAAGATTAACTAAGTTAATGTTATCGAGATTTTTGTTATTGGGAACAAAACCATCTTGGGTGAGTTTGATATAACTTGTCCCAGGCAGATTCATAAGAATTTTAAGCTCTTTTTGTAAGGAGTTATTTTCTTTTCTAAGATCTGAGATTTCTTTTAAGAATTGTAGTTCAGATGCTTTTAGTCTGATGTATTCACCTCTTCCTATGTTACCTTGCGCTACCTGATTGCTGTAGGCTTTAAGTAAGATTTGCATAGAGGAAAGTTGTTTTTTATAAACAGCTTGCTGCTCCTGGGTATATTGCAATTCTGTTAGCTTACCTCGAAACTCAACTTTTAGATTGCGGAGAAAGGCTTTGAAGTATTCTTTGGCGATATCTACGCCCACTTTCTCCATGGCGATTAATTTTTTTCTTTTCCCGGCTGTTTGAATGAGTTGTTCAAGTTCAGCATTAACCTGGGAGGTTTTTCCAAAATTCCCCCACAAAGCAGGTAATTGCTCGGCTGTGGCATTGTGCCAAAGATTTATTTCGCCAACACTAAGGGTGGGGTTGGGCCATAATTTGGCCTGAATAAGCTGTGCATCTGCGATGTCTATGTTTAGTTTTTCAGAAATAAGAGAAATATTCTTTTCCAGAAACAAAGCCTCGGCCTGTGTTCGGGACAGAACAATTGTATCGTTTATTGTGGCAATTTGCGCCACACTTTTGTGCGATACAATAACGAGTAGGGATAAAAGTATACGTTTCAAATTAATTTTGTTTTAAGATACTGCAAAGTTATCTGCGGTATATTAACCCTTAATTTGATGTATGTTATAAAGTAGTTAGAGCTAGATTAGAAAACGATTAGAGAGGTGGGAATAACAAGGTAACGCTTGTTCCTTCTTCTTTTTTGGAGGTAATAGTAAAATGGATATTGTTTTGTTTGAAGATAATATTAGCCAGAGAAAGCCCTACGCCACTGCCTTTTATATCCTTTACATTTTTTCCTCTGTAAAAGGTTTGTTTGATGAATTTTAAGTCTTCTTCGCTAATTCCTGTTCCGTGATCTTGGATGACAATTTTAAGCTGATTCTCCTGTTGCAACATACTGATTTTTATAGGATTTCCATTTGAATATTTCACAGCATTCTCTATAATGTTATATAAGGCAATTTTTATCTCGTTACTGTTTCCTTTTATTGAGAGGAGTTTGTCATTTACAATTTCGATGGCGAATTGTATTTGGGCATCTTTTAATTGATAGACATCCGGCAATTGATCGTTGATGTCCCAAAGGAGTTCATCGACCCTGAAAATTTCGGTAAGTTCGGTATTGTCTCGTAGTCCGGAAAGCATCATCAGCGTATTCATTGTATCTTCGATCTGATAGACGTTCTCCAACACTTTTTCAGACATTTCTTTGTATTCAGCGCTTGTTCTGTCCTTTTGAGCAAATACTTCGAGGTTTCCCGATATTGCTGTTAAAGGTGTTTTGAATTCATGCGAAACATAATTAATGAAGTTCTTCTGGATGATAAAAGTATCTGATAATCGCTTAAATAAATTGTTATACGTTTCGATCAGTTCCTGAATATCATCTTTTGTGTTTGGAGAGGTAATATGCCTGTCTAGAGACGAAGCTTCTATTTCATTAACCTGATTAATGATGTTTTTTATAGGACTATAAGCAA
The DNA here is from genome assembly GCF_002217195.1 of Flavobacterium aquidurense. Lineage (NCBI taxonomy): Bacteria > Pseudomonadati > Bacteroidota > Flavobacteriia > Flavobacteriales > Flavobacteriaceae > Flavobacterium > Flavobacterium aquidurense. The sequence continues at coordinate 71,284 of NZ_MUGR01000036.1, forward strand.
GGTTTGAAAGCAAACGGCTTACGATATAGATGATAACTAATCCGCTGATTAAAACCAACATCATAATGATCAACAATCGATTGGTAATGGTTTTGAATTCCTGATCATTCTTTTTGACAAAAACCACAAAATCGCCCTGATTGTCATGATAAAAACTCCCGAAATAAAAGTGATGATTGGATTTAAAATTTAGCTTTCTGTTCTTCCTGATGTAATTTAATTTTTCGGCATTGATATTTTTGTCAATCGTTTTGTCGCCATAAACAATCTGGTTTTTTGCGTTGTAAACACGTGTTATGATTTCGAGTGAATTTTCCCTGAATTGCTGACCAATTATAAGGTGTTGGTTTTCTGGTAGTTCGTCTTTTTCCAGATAGAAAATCCCCGTTAGCAAGCAGGTTTTTTGAAGCTCGTTGTAAATGATTTTTTCCGAATAACTGTAAAAAGAAAAATACGTGATCACAGAAGCAATCACAAAGACAATGCTAAAAGTAAAAGACGATATTAAGGTAAACCTGTTGCGTATTTTCATAACTCTTCTTTAAGCATATATCCCGTTCCTTTTATGGTATGGATGAATTTATGGTTTTGTTCGATTTTGTTTCTCAGATAAGAAATATAAACATCGACAACGTTTGTATTATTATCATAATTAATGCCCCAGACAGCGTTTAATATCTGAGTTCTGGACATTACCTTGTTTCTGTTTTCCAGTAAAAATAAAAGCAATTTATATTCTCTTGGAGACAGATCGATCAATACATCATTTTCTGTAACTTTATGTTCTTCGGGGTTTATAGTTAAACTTCCTAGTTTGTATAAAGTTTCTTCATTCACATAATTAAATTTCGTTCGGCGTGTTAATGCATTTACCCTCGAGATCAATTCCTTAAAATGAAAAGGCTTAACCAAATAATCGTCAGCACCGGAATCCAGTGCATTTACCTTATCATCAGTATCGCTAAGAGCACTGAGCATTAAGATTGGAGTATGAATTTTCTTGAAACGCATTAGTTTGGTCAGCTGAATGCCATCAATTCCTGGAAGCATGATATCCATCAGGATAATATCCCAGGTATCGTGCTGAAACAGGTCTCTTGCAATCTCGCCCGTTTCAGCCAGATGCACCGTAAAATTGTTTTCTTCTAAACCTTTTATAATAAATTCGCTAATACGTTTATCATCCTCAATGAGTAGAACATTCATAATCTAATGTTGTTATAATTGGTTTTTGTATGAATCAGGATCTAAAAATAAACTAAAGTTGAATTTCCTGATGAATTGTATTTTTAAGAGAAAATCAAAAATAGCAATTAATTATCGCAATCGCTGTTAAAATTGAATCTTGTAGGAAAAGAACACCCCAATAGTCATCCTGAGCGTAGTCGAAGGCTTGAAAACAAAATTTAAACAAAACCCTTTTAAAATTTAAGTTTTTTAGGAGCTATTCCTGCTGTCTTTCCAAATCTTTTCCTTGCTGGCAGCAGCAAGAAAAAGGATTTTCCCTCCCAGGGCAGTTGGTTCCATGAGAGATTTATTTTTTTAAAGAAAAAGCCGCTTTCATTTTATACTAAGTAATTTAATTATTTTGTGAGTTTTCATCTTATAAAATAGTAAACCAAATTGACATGATTTTTATATAATTTCGATTTAATTTTTAATAATAATTTGAATTTCAATTAATTAACTTTTATTAAAGAAAGGTTTAACAGGATCTGTTTTCCCTGGCTGTGTGGAATTACTAATTTTAACTAAATCAAAATTAATAACGTTTTAAAAATTAAAATTATGAAAAAGAATATAGCCATATTAGCCACAAACGGTTTTGAAGAATCAGAATTATCATCGCCTAAAGCCTATCTGGAAGAACAAGGTTGGAATGCAGATATCATCAGTTTGAAATCTGGAACTATAAAATCCTGGAAGGACGGTAATTGGAGTAAGGAATATAATGTTGATGTAGTATTAGATCAGGCAAATGAAGCAGATTATGATGCTTTGGTACTTCCGGGAGGCGTTATAAACCCTGATTTATTGAGAAGAGAAGAAGCTGCAGTTAATTTTGTACGTTCCTTTTTTGAAAGCAAAAAACCAGTAGCAGCTATTTGTCATGGTCCTCAAATTCTGGTAGATGCTGATGTTTTACAAGGTCGAAAAGTAACTTCGTTCTTCTCTGTTAAAAACGATTTGATAAATGCCGGAGCACAATGGGAAGACTCAGAAGTAGTCGTAGACAACGGATTAGTAACCAGCCGAAACCCGAATGATTTGCCTGCTTTTAATAAAAAAATGGTAGAAGAAATTAAAGAAGGAAAACACGAGCGTCAGAGAGTGTAGAAAGATGTTCATTTATATTTATGAAGTTACAAAAAATGCAAGATCAATTTTGGTCTTGCATTTTTTTTGTAATTAAATTTGATTTTTAATTAGGAGCTATTTCCTGCTGTCCTTCCAAATCTTTTCCCTCCCATCAGGGCTAAGGCAGTTGGTTGTATAAGAAGTTTATCTTTAAAAAGTTTAAAATTAGTCTCACACATTCGCAGAATCAAAACTTTGCGCCTTAGTGTCTTTACGCGATTATTTTTACAATATAAAAGGGGATTCTTTGATTATAAGGCTTTTTTACAATATTTACCATTTCTAGATTACAGAATAACTATTGTAAAACTTACTTTGTATAATGTGAACAGCATCGGAAACGACTGTAAATGTTATCTGTGCATTAAAATCACTAAACGGCAGGAGTTATTATTCCCAGATTAGGATTATGAGCACAAACAACCTCTCAAAAGAAGCCGAAATCAGGCTTATGAATTTCTTCAACAATACAATCGATCCGCAAGAAATGGCCAAATCGATAAGGCAAGTAAATTATGTTCTTGCTTTAGGAACTTTAAGACAGCATGAAACCCTGCAAAATGAAATCACCAATTTAGAAAACAGCTTTTATTGGCTGAATGAATTAGCTGAGGTTGTAAATCCTTATTTGGCAGTGGAGTAGGATTTTTGATTTTATATTTGAACCTCGATTTTTAGAAGTCGAGGTTTTTTATATTTTGAATGTTGTAATCCGTTATCCTTCTAAGACACTTATTTCAGATACAATTCCATTACTAAATGTTAAAACTAATGAACCGGTATTAATTCCTGTATGAGAGTAACCTAAATAATATCTAAAAGTATTTTCTGTTGTAAAACTTTCGGTTGGTTTTCCTAATAGATTAATGACTTCACTTTTAGACATTCCAATTAAGTTATTATTGTTTCTTAAACTATTCACCATATCCCAACGTAATGACCAATTATTTTCTGAAGCTAAATCAGCCGTTTTCCATTTTTTAGAATCAAACTTTTCACCAGATATTTTTCCGCGTAGTGCAAAACCACAAATAGTTATTACAATTATAATTAGAATGATTACGTTTATTTTTTTCATGTTTTTTTATTATTCGTTGCTTTCACAAGCAGGACGCTGGCGGGGATAGTTACTAGAAAATATCTTTATTGTAATCCATATTCCATCCCATTTAAAATAAAGAAATTTTTTACAAGTTGAATTTTTCCATCACAAAACTCTCCAAAATTACTTTTATTAAAAATAAAGTAGCCACCACATTCAAAGCAAATCTCTATATATTCAATTATATTTTCTTGATTATCTAAAAATACAATTGCATTTCTAGGCATATAACAACCAGCAGTTTTAATTGTTTTACTTTTTTTTGGATCGAAATTAAAATTATAGAGTATGTTGGATAATTCTATGATTTTTATTAATTCTAAGTGTTTGAATTCCTTTAAATTTTTATAATCTAATTTGTTTCCAATTCTCGGAAGGCTATCAATAACTATCAGTTCATCAGGTTTTCCATCTTCAATTAGTATTGAATTTTTATACTCAAATGATACGATTTGAACATTGGTAGTTTTATTTAAAGGGAAAAGTGACGCTAAATTTTCGAACGAAGTATTATTTGTTTTCTTGCAATTTTGTTCAGAATCAATGGGAGTTAGTTTTTTTTTACTTTGACTATAAAATGTGCTTACCGTTAATAAAAATAAAAGAGTAAAGAATTTCATATATTTTAGGTTGAAGTTTTTTTATTGATATTAGAGTAAGCGTTTTCTAAGGACTTACCAACCTCGACGCTTTATATTTCCATTTTTTTGATAACTCATTATATTCAAATACATTTTCAGATAATTGATAAGCATTTGCATGTACGTAGGTAACTAACCTTTTATTTTTTGCAATAAATTTAGATGGGAAAAATGCCATTTGGGTGGTTAAAAATTTATCCAGTGCAAAATTTTTGTTTTTGTCCTGAATGTAGAAATTGTATGTTGGACCTCCATTGCCTCCTGAATCATTTTTAACGGCGAAATCTTCTCTGTTGTCAAAATTAAAATCCGCAACTATAATATCTCCAAAATCATTGTCAATAATTTCAGCGTTTTTATTTATTCCGGTTGAATACGATCTTACGGTTTTACAATCGATAAAAGTTTTTTGAAAAAGGTAACTTGCCCCAAAATTAAATTCCTGTTTTTTGTTTGCGATTTTGTTGTAAATAATAATTTTCACAGCATTACTGTCAATCTCTTCTTTTGGAATTTTTATTTTTTTAACTTTTATTTCAAAATTAAAGTCCTTAGATAAATTCTTGTGTAAGCAGGTTTGACCCAAAACTATTTTTGGAAAAAAGATACAAACCAATAAAAGAATAGTGTTTTTCATTTCAATTGATATTCTGTTACAAGTAAATAGTAAGTAATTCGCAGCGATCGAAAAATTACTTTTCTCAAATGTATTTATTATTTCTCATAAATGATCAAAGGATTTTTTGCTTTAGTGATATTTTATTTCGGTTTCATAAGTCTTCTCCCGATAGCTATCGGGATTGTGATATTCTTTTTTAATTTTCGGTTTCAAAAGCCTTCGACCCCGCTCAGGGTTATAAGAGGGATAACATAAAAAAGAGAAAAAATCTTTGCGACTTAGCTTCTTCGTTGTAAAAAAAATCAAAAAAAGGGCAGTACTTTATCAGAGTACCGCCCTTAGGTGAATTTAATTTACATTATCCAATCCTTTCAGATTTTCAAATGCCGCATTAAGCGTACAGTTTTTGGTAAACTACTATAAGAAAGCTAAACGCAGGTTATTCGTTTATGATGTCGCCTTCTTTAGTTTCTTCACTGGCAATTTTTACCAGTTTATCTTTCGGGTTCAAATCGCCGAAGATTTCAATTTTATCGTCGATTTCTCTTCCTTTTTTCACATCTACTCGTGTCGCTTTGTGGTTGACTACTTTAATTACAAAAGTACCTTCAGCTGAATTTACTAAAGCTGATTTTGGAATTACAAATGTACTGTCTTTTGCGTTAAGTGGTAACAAAACTTCGGCTACCATTCCTGGTAATAAATCTCCTTTTGTGTTGTGTACGTCCATTTCTACGCGTTCAGAACGAAGTTTCATGTCTAAAGCCCCTGACATTCTTGTAATTTTTGCTTTGAATGTTTCCGGTAATGATTTTACATTAAAACTCATTTCATCGCCATTGTGCAAATATCCTGTGTACAATTCCGGGATAGAAACTGCTAAACGCAATTTATCTTGCTGCTGAATGGTCAGTAAAGGCAAATCTGAACCTTTTCCTGCCGGACCAACAAAGGTTCCTAAATTGACGTTTCTTGCCGCTACAACGCCGTCAAAAGGAGCACGGATTTCAAGGTAACCTCTCATAATCGACACTTCTTTGTGGGCTGCAACTGCTGCCTGATATTGTGCGTAATCTGAGTTTTTCTTTCCGTTGGCCATTTCTAAATCATTTTTAGAAATTGTTCCTTCGACTTTGCTTGTTTCGTACAAACGGTTGTACGTGCTTTTGGTAGTAGCATAAATAGCTTCCATCGATTTTAGTCTTGATTCGGCTGCGGCTAGTTGAGAGCTGATTTCCGGCGCTTCAAGAACAATCAAAAGTTGTCCTTTTTTTACTTTAGTACCAATATCAACTTTTAACAATTTTACGAAACTACTTACTTTTGCGTACAAATCTACTTGCTGGAAACCAGTTATTTCAGCCGGTAAACGCAATTCTGTTGTTAGCTTTTCTTTTTCTAAAGAAAACGTTTCTGTTTTAGGTTCAATTTCGGCAGCAGGCGCTTCTTCTTTTTTAGAATTACAACTGTTAAGGAAAAACAGTGCTGCAAAAAACAGCGCGCTAAATTGTATTTTATTTTTCATTTTTTGGATTTAATGATGAGATATAATGGATGCTTTCTTCGTCCTCAGGATCTAAAGAAACAGATTGTGTTGTTGTTTTTTCTTGTGCCCATGCAAAAATCAGTGGCAAGATAAGCAATACTGCAAAAGTCGAAAATAATAATCCGCCAATTACAGCTCTACCTAATGGAGAAACCTGATCGCCACCTTCGCCATGACCAATTGCCATAGGTAACATTCCGGCAATCATCGCAACAGAAGTCATGATAATAGGACGAAGACGAAGTGCAGCAGCTTCACGGGCTGATTCTAATGCATTTCCGTTCTTTTTGCGTAACTGTTCTGCATTAGTGACCAATAAAACGGCATTTGCAATCGAAACCCCAACCGACATAATAATCCCCATATACGATTGTAAGTTTAGCGTTGAACCTGTAATGGTCAGCATTAATAAGGATCCTAAAACTACCGCAGGAACTGTGGTTAAAATTACTAACGAAACTTTGAACGATTGGAAATTAGCGGCTAACATTAAGAAGATTACAAAGATGGCAACCAATAAACCTACTTGTAAACTACTTAATGTTTCTACCAATACTTTACTCATTCCGATTGGAGTAATGAATAACCCCCTAGGTAATTCACCCAACGAACTGATTGTTGCATCTACATCTTTCACTGCCGTCCCCAAATCGGTTTGATAAATGTTTGCTGTAACTGTAATGTACGGCATAGCCCCTAAATTGTCATTCTCACCACTTACAACTCCGGGTGTAATTTTAGCTACGTCACTTAAAACAGGACGAAGCGAATTTTTTAATACGGGAATTTCTCCAATATCTGTTTTGCTCTTCATTTGGTTTAGCGGCACCTGAACTTGAACGTTGTAGGATAATCCCGCTCTTTCGTCTACCCACATATTTTTCTCGGTATATCTTGAAGATGAGGTCGAAGCCACAAGGGATCTCGAAATATCATTCATATCTACGCCCAATTCAGCAGCACGGGTTCTGTCGATATCAATATTCATAGCCGGATAATGAATAGGCTGACCAATTTGCACGTCTCTGAAATAAGAAATCTTTTTGAGTTTCTCTACAATTTGGTTGGCGTACAACTCATTTCGTTTTTTGTCTTTTCCGGCAATACGAACTTCGATTGGAGTAGGTGAACCCTGACTTAAAACTTTATCGGTCAGTTCGATTGGCTCGAAAGAGATTTTAACGTCTGGCAAAACCTTTTTAAGTCGTGCTCTAAAGTCGTCTTTAAAATCATCCATATCAACATGATATTCTTTTAAACTTACCTGAAATACGGCTTCATGAGAACCTGCCATGAACAAATAAATCGGGTTAATTGAGAATAAAGACGGGTGTTGTCCTACATATACAGATGAAATTCCGATATGTTCTTTACCCACCATTTTTTGCAATTCCTTCAAAACAATGATTGCTTTCTCTTCGGTGCGCTCTAAACGGGTTCCGTCAGGAGCACGCATTCTCAGTTGGAACTGACTTGAATTTACTTTCGGGAAAACATCTTTTCCGATGAAATTAAGAAAGGTAACCGCAAGAAGCGTAATTCCGATTAAATAGACTAAAGTCACCGCTTTCTTATGAGGGAACAAACGATTTAAAGTTTTCATAAAACGGATTCTGAATCGCTCAAAAGGACCAATTTTTCCGTCATTGTCAATATCATCTCTTTCTACGTACGCTTTTTTCTGAGTAATTAAATCTCTTTCAGATTCAGGAGTTATGCCGCTATCGTTAAATTCAGCTTCATCATCTGTAATACCAGGTGCATGTTCGTGTTTTTCGTGTCCTTTCATCAGCCAGTTTGCCATTACAGGCACAAAAGTCTGCGATAGTAAAAACGAAATAACCATAGAGAAACCAATTGCCAAAGCCAAAGGCAGAAACAAAGCTCCCGGAATCCCGACCATCGTAAATGCCGGAGCAAATACCGCCAGAATACAAAGTAAGATCAATAACTTAGGCAAGGCAATTTCCTGACACGCATCCCAAATGGCGAGCGCCTTGGGTTTTCCCATATCGAGATGCTGGTGAATATTTTCGATCGTTACCGTACTTTCATCCACAAGAATACCAATGGCCAGAGCCAGTCCGCTTAAAGACATTAAGTTGATGGTTTGTCCAAATAATTTCAGAAATAAAACCCCGGATATAATCGAAATTGGAATCGTCAAAATTACAATCAAAGCCGCACGCTTATCACCAAGGAAAAGCAATACCATCAATCCTGTTAAAACTGCTCCGATAATCCCTTCTGTAATCAGACTTTTTACCGAGTTGATTACATAAACCGACTGGTCAAATTCATACGATAATTTGACATCTTCAGGAAGTGTACTTTGAATTTTAGGCAATTCTGATTTTAATTTCTGAACCACATCCCAGGTAGAAGCGTCTCCGGCTTTTGCAATACTGATATACACTGAACGTTTTCCGTTTACAAGAGCATAACCAGCTGTAATATCGGCACCATCTTTTACAGTGGCAACATCGCCTAGTTTTAAATTTTGAACACTTCCTTTAAACAACGGAATGTTTTCAAAATCCTTAACTTCTTTAATCGTATTATTAGTTGGTGTAATGTAATTTTTATCCCCAATTCTCACGTTTCCTGACGGAGCCGTCTGGTTGTTGATGCGAATGGCTTCTACGACCTGATCGGGTGTCATATTGTGTGAACGCAATAAATCCGGATCAACGTTTACCTCAATTGTTCTTGGGCTTCCGCCAAAAGGTGCCGGTGATAATAAACCGGGAATCGAAGTAAACGATGCGCGGACATACACGTTGGCTAAATCCTGTAATTCATTATTTGATCTTACCTTACTGCTCAAAACCAATTGACCAATTGGTAAGGAAGAAGCATCAAAACGAATGATAAACGGCGGTTGTGTTCCCGGAGGAAATGCCGCCTGGATTCTGTTCGAAAGTGAACTCAATTCGGCCGCAGCCTGAGCCATATTCGTGTTTTCATAATAGGTTAATTTCATAATCATTAACCCCTGAATATTCTTGGTTTCAACCGATTTTACACCATTTGCAAAAGGTAAAATGTTGACATAAGTCTTAGCAAAATAAGCTTCCATCTGGTCTGGTGTATAACCACCAAAAGGATGCGCAATGTAGATAACGGGCAAGTTCATTTTTGGCAGGATATCTACCTTAATGTCCTTTATGGCGCCAATTCCGAAGAAAAATAGACCCGCAACCAATACTAATATGGAGATGGGTTTGCGGAGTGCAAAACGTATTAAATTCATTAGGATCTATAATTAAAATTCATTTATAAATAAGTCAAAATTGCCTGTAGCAGCTACTTTCAGTAAGAAGGATTGCCACACATTATTGTTGACGATATCACGATCGATTTCGGCGCGATTCAGTGTGTATAACGTTTGGGTTATATCTGTTAAATCAGTTAGCCCGTTTTTGTATAAAGTCGATTTTTGCAAGTACGCTCTTTTTGCTGCATCGACCTGAATTGGCGCTTCGGCAAAATTGTCAAGGGTGATTTGTATTTTATCGTCAGCTAATTTTAGCTGCGATTTCAGTTCTCTGTCCGCCTGATTGTATTCTTCTTGTAAACCTTGGGAAACATATTTTTGTGCACTTACCTGTTTGCTCATTCTAAAAGGAGTCGTTAGATTCCAGCTAATTCCAATTCCGATCAGATAATTGGTACGATCCGGATTGACGCCATCCCAATAATTTCTGGTAAAAGCGGTCTGATCTGTCGCATAAGCAGAATCAAATCCTGAAGCTCTGGTTTGTAAAACGCCAAAAGCGGTCATCGTTGGATAATAAAAGCGTTTGTACAGCTTAACTTGTTGATTGCTGTAATCAATTTTCGTTTTATATAGTTGCAATAAAGGATGTAAACTGTCTGAAGTTGCGGCTCCTCTTAAAAGTTCTTTCGGAATGTCATTTACAAATAAAGTATCCGTTACAAAATCCTGAGGCGCAACACCCATCAAATCAACTAATTTGCTGTTTTGTTCCTTGACGAAATTTTTAGCCAGATTCAAAGATATTTTTGCTTTAGAGACTTCGGCCGTAGCCAATGTAGAATCTACTCCGGCCAATAATCCGTTTTTAACTCTGGCAACGGCAGTTTTCTTAAAGATTTCTGCGCGGCTTAAATTCTTTTGCTGCGAAATCAATAATCTTTGGCTTGCCAGTAAATTCAAATAAGCAGCAGAAATCTTAATTTCCTGTTGAAATTCTTCCTGCTTTAGATCTTTTTCCTTTGCCTGAACATCAATTTTAGCCAGATTGATTTTCTCCTGAATTTTTCCAAAGGTGAAAAAATCCCAGTTCATGTTGACTAAATAAAGCGCGCCAAAAGCTGAATTCCAGTTTTGTTGCGGCAAAGGCAATCCTGATGAAGCAACTCCTAAACCGCCAAAACCATAAAGAGGTCCGTTTTGTCCATTGACGGTTCCGTAATCCTGTTGTGCCGATAAGTTAAGATTTGGCAAATAATCACGCTTGGATTGTTTGAGAGTCTCGCGCGACGCATTCGTGTAATTGCTTTTTGCTTTGATAGAACCGTAGTTTTCTAAACCTGTTTTTACTGCTTCTTTTAAAGACAAGTTCTGTGCATAACTACCACAAGCAAAAATCAAGAAAACTAACAAAGTAATTTTTCTGAAGTACATAAAATTAGTGATATGAAATTATCTAACAAAAATATTTGTCTTCAGCTGATATTTGTCATGTTAAATGATGTACTGCAATAATAAATGACCAATTGAATTTGTCATTTATTGGAAATAATAATTAATTATTTGTGCGTACTTTGTAAACTATTTAAGTATTAAAAATGAATAAAAAATTTGATAACATATTGGACAACAAATGGTGGCAGGAAATTGCTGTTGTCGTCTTTTCATTTACGATCTATACGTTAAAGAATGACTGGATGTTATTTAGTTCTTTTACCTCTATATCAATGGGTGTGTTTTTCTACCTGGTTTTGTACATGCACGCCCAATTCAATCGTTTCTTTCTTTTACCCATCTTATTCAAAACACAACGTCCTGTAACGTATATCATTTTAACACTTTTTGGAGTATTTGTTTTTTCGGTCGTTTTATATGAGATTACAATGCTGGATATATTTAGCAATTGCCATCTCTATCAAAATTCCCATCAAAGAAGTTATGCGTACCAATTGGCGAGTGTTTTAGGGACTCTGGTTTGTATTTTGAGTCCTATAATTGTGTTTAAATTCTACAGAATACACAGAAAAAAAACAGACGAAACCTTACTGTTTAATGAAATGCAGCTCAATTCGCTTAAAGGCCAATTGAATCCTCATTTTTTATTCAATACCTTTAATACCCTTTATGGTATTAGTTTAGAATTTCCCGAAAGAACGCCTGATCTGATTATGAAAGTATCTCAGTTAATGCGTTATCAACTGGAGAGCAACAGCAAAAAATGTGTTTCTCTCGAAGATGAATTGGAGTTTATAAACAGTTATGTGCAGCTCGAAAAAGAAAGAGTAGGGTACCGTTGCGAGATTACTTATGATTGCAAAATCGATAACGAAAACGCCTATAAAGTATCGCCCATGCTGTTGATTGCTTTTATCGAAAATGCCTTTAAACACGGAACTTGTGCGATTGAAAAATGTTATGTGAGAATTATAATTACCGTCGAAAATGGTTTGCTGCATTTGCACGTTGTAAATTCAATTCCAACCAAAAAGACAGATGTTGTTTCGACTAAGATTGGTTTGAAAAATACGATAGAGCGTTTGAATCTGATTTATGGCAAAAACTATAAATTAGAAATTCAGGACGGCAATAAGAATACCTATATTGTAGATTTGAAGTTACAATTGAAAAAGTTTGTAGAATGAGAGAATCCAAAAAATGTATAATTGTAGATGATGAACCGGCGGCGCATTATGTGCTGGCGAATTACATCAAGCAAAATCCACAATTAGAGTTAGTTTTTCAGGGTTATAATGGCATCGAAGCAATGAATTATCTTCGTGAAAATACTGTTGATTTGATGTTTCTGGATATCAATATGCCCGAGATTTCAGGAATGGAATTACTAAAGATTATTCCCACGCATCCTAAAACTATCTTAACCACGGCTTATTCCGAATATGCATTAGAGAGTTACGATTATGGCGTAATTGATTATCTTCTTAAACCGATCTATTTTCCGCGGTTCTTAAAAGCAGTGGATCGTTTTTTTGCTACCGAGAATGCAAAGGCAAAGGTAGAAGAAGTGATGGTAAATTCTGTTAATGTAAAAGTCGACGGTTACTTTATGGATATCGAATTGGACCAGCTTTTGTTTGCACAGAGTTTTGGTAATTATGTGAAATTGCATACGATAAAAAGAACTTATCTGGCCTCGATCACAACAAGTGAACTTGAGAAATGCCTGCCGGAAAAAAACTTCATGCGCATTCATAAATCATACATTGTCGCACTGGATAAAATAGAAGGAACAGACAAAGATTTTGTGATTATTAAAAATGAAAAATTACCGGTCGGGATCACCTATAAAAGGGAATTATCCGACCGGATAAAAAAATAAAACTCGAAATAAGATTGCTTACTAATTCAAATTATTTCAAATAAAGCCTGTAATGATGTTTCTTACAGGCTTTTTAGATTCTGGTTGAGTTTTATTTAAGATATATTATATACATTTTTGTTTCCATACAGGCAGGTTCACTCCTTTGAAAATCAGCCATAAACTCAATGTTAATTCTGCGATCAGACAAGGCATCAACCAGGCAATACTTGAAAGCTGTGGTGCGAGAATTAAAACAAAACTATTGAACAAATAACAGATTCCTGCGAATGTCATTAAAACGCCAATTGTCTTTGGAAAGTATCCGGACTTAAAAATTAAATAGCCTTCGATAAGACATACAAACCCAAAAAAGATCAATCCGATTCCGAAACCGAAATCATGCAGTTTGATTGACAGGTAGGATAAAGTATGCAACTGATCGGGACTAAAAGATTTTAAATATTCAGCGTCTCCCAGAAAAAATAATGCGGCAAAGAGATTTAATTTATTGGCGACTAAAACGGCGGTTTGTACTAAATTGAAGGACAAATTGAGCAAAGCGAGTTTCTTGCTGACCGGTTTTAAAAGATAATACAGAATAATCATTACCGGTAAATCGCAAATGTGCATAATGATATCTGCCGTGATTCCTATTTTCCATAAAAAGTCGGCATGCATTATATTGTTGGCAGTAGCGTGGGCATCTCCTGAAACAAAAAGTTTGTTTCTGACAAAAGCCTCAGCACCAATTCCCATGAGAATGATAATAAGATATAATACACCGGCTATACGGGCATAATTTTGTGGTGAACGTTCGAAATTCGTGAGATTAAATTTCATGGTTTTGTGGTTTTGGTTTTATATAAGACGGCATACTTTTGATAATGTTACTGTTTGTTTTAACATTTCTTTTGCAAATTTCTTTTTCTTCAAAATAAAGTAGTAATTTTAATACGTTATTTTAAGAGTGTGAATTTAAAACTGGAAATGATGAAAACCCTTTTCTTTATGATTACCTTTTTATACAGTAGTTTTTTGATTGGTCAAACCGGAACTTCTCCAGATAAAAAAGTTACCCCTCCGGAAAAAGTATTGTTCACTTTTCAAAAAGAATATCCTGGTAAAGTTCCGGTCTGGAGTATGAAATATGTTGGCGATGACGATGATGAAATTCGTTATGAAGCACAATTCAAAACAAATCCCACTACAGAAGTATTAGCCGTTTACGATAATTTAGGTGTATTGAAAGCTTTTGAATCTCAAATTCCGCTCAGTAAACTTCCTGCAAAAGCCCAGGCTTACTTAAAGAAAAATTATCCCGCCAAAGCCATTAAGGAAATTGCAGTTGTGGTAGATGATAAAAATAAGACAACCTATGAAGTAGGAATACAAAAAAACTCCAAATTCTATGATGTTGTGTTTGATAAAAATGGAGGTTTTGATGTCATCATCGAAAAAGATTAAAAACACGAATACTTACTAACTCAATATATTTCTAAATGACAAACCCGACAGGTTGAAAAATCTGTCGGGTTTTGTTCTTTATAATACGATAGGGCCCAAGGTTTCAAAAGCTTATTGGGTAATAATTCGATGTGGTTTTTACATTTGTCATTTCACAAATAACACTTTACAGCATCATTCCCCCAGAAACCTCGATACGTTGTGCATTTACCCAACGCGCTTCTTCAGAACATAAAAAGGCAACAACACCGCCAATGTCATCCGGTAAGCCTACTCTTCCCAAAGCGGTTACTGAAGCAATTTGTTGGTTCATTTGTTCATTATCGCGAACAACTCCACCACCAAAATCAGTTTCGATAGCACCGGGAGCCACTACGTTTACTCTAATTTTTCTTGCACCTAATTCTTTTGCCTGATATCTTGTCAGGGTTTCAATAGCACCTTTCATAGCAGCATACGCGGCATAACCCGGGAATGAAAAACGTGCCAAACCAGTGGAGATATTTACAATTCCACCGTTGTCATTCATAACATTCAATGCTTTTTGGGTTAAGAAAAACGGCCCTTTGAACTGAATATTAGTCAATTGATCAAATTCAGCTTCCGTTGTCCCAACAAATGAATTGTGAATTCCTATTCCGGCGTTGTTTACCAAAAAGTCGAATTTATCGGTTGTAAAAGTACTTTTTAAAACTTCTGAAACATTGATAAAAAAGCTATCAAAAGTTGCTGAATCAGCCACGTTTAATTGTAAAGAAGATGCTTTTTGTCCTAAAGCTTCAATCTCTTTTACAACAGCGTCAGCTTCGTCTTTTTTACTGTTGTAAGTAATAATAACGTCGATTCCTTTTTTTGCAATTGCGATTGCCATATTTTTTCCTAAACCTCTGCTACCACCTGTAACAAGAGCGATTTTTGTATTTACTGCCATTTTATGTATTTATTTGTTGTTTCTTGTTTATTGTTTGCTGGTGAGATGTAAAGATGTAAGATGTTGCTGCTATTTCACAAATCACATTTGACATTTTACATTTTACATTTCACAATTATCTAATTCGAATGTAATGCGTTAAATGATGCTTTCAATTCCGGAATACTTGCGTTTATTCTCGTTGCGCTTGTTCCAAAAGTCAGTTCATCTTTTCCTTCTTTTAATTGTTCGAAAATACATTCGATAAAATCACTTACGCTTGGATGCGCATCGTGTAATCCCGCGCCGCCAAGATCAGTATTTAAAGCAGGTGGAATAATTTCGATCACTTCAATATTTTTTGCTTTTAAGATATGGCGAAGTGAAAGTGTAAACGATCGGAAAAATGCTTTTGTAGCAGAATAAACCGGAACTTTTGCAAAAGGCGAAAATGCCAATCCCGAAGTAACATTCATTACAGTTGTAAGGGATTTTAGCTGAATAAAAAGTGATGTTAAGTGCAATGGAGCTTCAATATTAGTGGCAAGTTCCGTTTTCATGCTTTCATAAAAATCAGCATCCGTAACCGAAACCCATTTCTGGATTCCTGCGTTGTTAATTAAAATATTCAGATCCGAATGATTTTCTGTAATCCATTTGTAAAGCGCAATACGTTCAGCTTCGATGGCCAAATCGCATACTTTTATAATTACGGTTGGAAATTTTGCTTTCACTTCATTTAAAATAGATTCACGTCTGCCGCAAATAATTACGGTATTGTTTTCCTGAATAAATCTTTCGGTTAGCCCAAGCCCGATACCGCTTGCACCACCTGTTATTAGAATTTTGTTATTTGATAAGTTCATCTTTTCGATCTTTTAAATTGATGAGACAAAGGTAGGAGCGAAGTAAGCTTGGGGAATTGTAAATATCAAATCGATGTTTGCGAAATTCAAATCAGGTGTCAGAAATTCCAATTTTTTAAATTGCAAATTCCAAAACGGAACACTAAACTTTTTCAAAGTCGAAGACTTTTAAAAAGTGCTAAAATCTAAAATCTAAAATCTAAAATCTAAAATCTAAAATCTAAAATCTAAAATCTAAAATCTAAAATCTAAAATCTAAAATCTAAAATCTAAAATCTAAAATCTAAAATCAACTTCGGAAAGCTAAAGGCGTAAAGGTTGTTTGTTTCTTAAAGAAATTAGAAAAATGCGCCAACTCTTCAAAACCCAGGGAAAAAGCAATTTCAGAGATGTTCCAATCCGTTTGTTTCAGCAGGACCTTGGCTTCATTGGTTAATCTGGTGCTGATTAGTTCTGTGGTGGTTTTTCCGGTATTTTCTTTTAAAACTTTATTCAAATGATTGACGTGAACAGATAATCTTTGGGCGAAATCTTTGGCTGTTCTGAGTTCTAATCGCTGATTTGGAGATTCAATTGGAAATTGTCGTTCTAATAATTCAGCAAATAAAGAAGAAACTCTTGCTGCTGAATTGTGTTTAGAATACAATGCGGTTATAGGCTGTAATTTTTGTCCAAAGTGAATTAACTCAGCAACATAATTTCTGATTAAATCGTATTTGTAAATATAATCAGAATTGATTTCTTTTTGTATTTTGTTGAAAATCAATTCAACTTCAATAACTTCTTCGTCTGTAAGCTGAAAAATGGGATATCCGTCAGAAGCAAAAATAGGCAATTCGTCCAGATCTATCCCGCTTTTATTTTTGGATAAAAACTCGCTCGTAAACACACAAAACTGTCCACCTTGATTGGTGTCCTGAGGTACATAGTTGTACGGAATTTTTGGAGTAGCAAACAGAAGGCCTTGTTTTTCGATTTCGATTATTTTATCGGCATATTCGGCTTTGTTTTTTCCTCTAATCAAACTTATTTTGTAATACGCTCTTCTGTCATAAGGCATTCCAGGTTTTCCTTTCATACGTTCCAGAAGTTCTTTAATATCAAAAACATTAAAATGACCAATCTCTTTTTGAATGTCGTTTGGTAATAGGGAAGTGGGCTCTACTGTTGAACCTTCGGTAATATCCTGGTAAAATGAATCTAGTGATTTCATAAGAAGAATTGTAAAATTCAAATATACGAAAATTAATAAAAAGTTTTTTTAGTTTCAGGTTTCAAGTTTCAGGTTCCTCAGCTTTGTGATGATGTAATTGCAAAGGCAGCAAGGTTTTTGTTAGATTACCCTTAGTAAACACAGGTTCGCAAAGATTTTTTTTCATTGTTTGTAATCCTGACAGCGGCAGGATTACATTTCACTTATGATCCCAAGGTTTCAATCTTGGGATTGTGAGAGATTAAGAATAGATAGAAATAATAAATTTGGTGTCAACTCTATGATAAAAAACTTAGTAACTTTGAGTCTTTGTGGCAAATTAATACTTGCTGTTAAATTCTAAAACAAGCTTCCTTGCACAAATTCAGGTTCGGGATTACTGCCAAAAGCAAAACTATCAATTACAAAAAACTGCCTTTTAACAGGATCTAATTCTCTTAAAATAATAGTATCACATAAAAAATACATATGTATTGCAGTGAATAAATCATTTGCGATTTCGATATTTTCGGGAGTTAGTTTTCTTCCGATAGAAATGTGGGGATCGCTGCTCTTTTTTAAGTTTGAAAGCTGCAGGGCATCCTGCGTTTTTTTTATAATGGGTTTCAGGTTCTGTTTAGAATCTTCATTTGGGCCAATGAAAAATGCGCCGCTACCATAAGAACCAAAATGGTCTAATGAAACGGAAAAAGGGATAAAGTTGTCACAGACCTTCAGGAGCTTTTGTTTGAATTTCTCGATTTGAGATTCATCTATTTTGAATTCACAAATGGTAATATGAGCTACTGAATTTTTGCTGTTAAACCAACCAATTTTAGAGGATAAATCTTCTTTCATGGTTTTGATAGAAGCAATTATTTCTGGTGAAGGATGAATAACAATTGAATATTTTTTTTCCATTACGTGTTGGATTTAATGCCCGTTTAAATTTTAAAAGGAAGCGGTAAAATCAATATTAACCGTTTAAAAAGATAGCGATTGTCTATAGTTTTCCTTTTAGGTACAATCGATGTTCTATTTCAGATTTAAGCAATCCGCTTCCTCCACCAAAATGTTCGATTACTTCTACATCAGGTTGGTGTTTTAAGCAAAAAGCCGTAAAATCTTTTTCGACATGTTCTTCTATTGCTGAGCTTAATAAAATAATATCAATTTTGTTATTTAGAAAATATTCCTGAGCTTGCTTTTCATCACTAAAACCAATTGCATTCCAGTTTTCATAAGCATTGACCAATCTTAGCAAAATTTCCAGGATGGGTTGGTTTTTTCCGAGTATTAAGAATTCAAAAGTTTTCATAATTACTATTTTATTCTACAAATTTAGAAGTAAAAAAATAGTTTCAACTTAATCCAGGACAAGAAAGTGAACTTTATATTTTAAAATGTCATCATGTTTTGAAAAACTTTTAAATTTTTGAAATTTCATACAGAAAAAAAAAGGAGAACATCAGGGAATTAATGCGTTAGCATTTTTTAGATAAAAATATTTGTGGTAATGAGGAAAGCCGTAAGGTTTTCTCTAAAGTAGCTTGTAAATTTGTGGCGTAGAAATCGATATAGATGGTGTTTTTAGCCTTTTTAAGCAACATCAGAGATTCTACAGGTTAAACTGTTTTTGGAGAAACATTTTTTTTTTGCAATGAAATTTGACATATTCATTTCATTAATGGATGCCTTTGTATAAGTTTGCAAGCATACAAAAGTCTAAATTTTATAGGGTTTTTAGATCGAGTTATTTATAACAAAATCTAAGAACCCTTTTTTATTAGCTTAATAATAAAATTCCCGTGATCCAAAGGTGAATAAAGTCCCAATTGATTTTAAATTTCTGAGGCGAAAAACCATAGAAAGTTTTAAAAGCTGCCGAGAAATGAGAAACATCTTTATAGCCACATTTATACGCCACATCACTAACGGTTGACGCTTTGTTTTGAAATAATTCTTTTGCATGTTCCATTCGCAGTTTTATAATGTAACTTTTTACAGTAGTGCCAAAACAGGCTTTGAATCCCTTTTTTAGTTTAAATTCATTTAGCGAAATCAGTCTTGATAGTTCTGCTAGTGTTGGAGCGTGAACATAATCTTTGTCAAGTATTTGTTTGGCTTCCAGTAATTTGTTGTAATCATCTTCATCAATCTGATCTTTTTGTATCGGCAGGGTAATGATGGTTTCAAGCTGATGTATAAGTAGTTCCTTGATTTTAGTTTCTAGATACATTTTTTTTAATGCACCCTGACGATTACAGTTCTTTATTTCGTGAATCACCCATTGAATTGCAGGGGTAAATGCAATGTATTTTGAGGTTAAATAACTCGATTTTTTTAGCAGGATGTTTTTTGAAAATTTCTCATGAAGTTCCCAATCTTCATTGATAATATTGTAATAAAAGTCTTTAGACAGAATGATAGAGAAGTAGTTTGTCTGTTCAAAAGCAGGGATTTTAAAAGTTGCTTTATATTTTGTAGCGTAAAAAATATTATGGGTATTTTTTCTGGAATATTTTTCGGTTTCTAATTGATCGATATGTGTCTCGACATTATTGCAACAAATAAAATTCATGACTACAGCTTCCTCATCGATTTCAAAAATGATCGTTTGCGGGGTTGAAAAAAGCATTTGTGTATCGAGTAAAACCATTCCTTCGGTAATTAAATGATGGCTTTTAATTTCTTCTGAATCATTATCTTTTATGTAAACATTCTCTTCCGTCAGATGATTTTTGGGATAATGAGTGCCGCCAATTTCAATTTGAATAATGGCATTTTTGTGTGCTAAAATTTTCGATTTGATTTTCAAAATATAATCCGTTTTTACAAAATAATAATCCGTTTTTCCCTATCTTTTTTCGAGTTGTTGATGGTACTTTTGCGCCAAAGTTATTTATAATTAGTCTAATTAAAGATATGACAACTCACAAATTTTTATTTTTTAGTATATTTTTTTTCTTTTCGATCCTATCGCATTCCCAGCAAAATCAAGGGTTT
This sequence comes from Flavobacterium aquidurense, assembly GCF_002217195.1. Taxonomy (NCBI): domain Bacteria; kingdom Pseudomonadati; phylum Bacteroidota; class Flavobacteriia; order Flavobacteriales; family Flavobacteriaceae; genus Flavobacterium; species Flavobacterium aquidurense. The sequence goes on from NZ_MUGR01000036.1 coordinate 91,524, forward strand.
TCAGTCAGTGGAGAGGTAACAGAAAATTCAGGGCAAACAATTCCTTATGCCACAATTATTATAGAAAAAACTGACTTAAGCATTATTTCGGATGAAAACGGAAAGTTTATTTTCAAAAATGTAAAGTCAGGAAAACACATTTTAAAAATTAGCGCAATTGGGTTCGCAACTCAAAAAAAACATATTGAAGTTTCAGGAAAAGATTTGAACTTTTCGCTTCGTTTAGAAAGTGAATTAAACGTGTTAGAAAGTGTTACTGTCATGGGACGTACTGCAACAGATAAAGTAAACAAGCAGGCGTATAGTGTTACCGCAATTGATGCCAAAAAATTACACAATACAACACTTGACTTGTCGCATGCTTTAGATCGTGTTTCAGGAGTTCGTGTTCGTGAGCAGGGTGGTGTAGGATCTCAATCTGAGCTTTCGATTAATGGTTTTTCCGGTAATCAGATAAAAGTTTTTATAGATGGAATTCCTATGGATAATTTCGGATCTTCTTTTCAGTTGAATAATATTCCAATTAATCTTGCTGATCGTGTTGAAGTTTACAAAGGTGTGGTGCCAATCTGGCTGGGAGGTGATGCGCTTGGTGGTGCAGTAAACATTGTGACTAACAGTAAACCAAGAACATACTTTGATGCTTCTTATTCTTTTGGTTCTTTCAATACACACAAAACCTCTATAAATGCAGGCTATACCGCAAAGAGTGGTTTTACGACTGAAATTAATGCTTTTCAGAATTATTCTGATAACAATTATTGGGTAAATGTAGAAGCCGCTGATTTGAAAACGGGTGAATATTTTCCCAATGCCAGGGTGAGAAGATTTCATGATACCTATCATAATGAAACTGTAATTGTAAATATTGGTATTACGGGAAAAAAATACGCCGATAAATTATTATTTGGTTTTACCGGAGGACAAAACAAAGCAGATATTCAGACCGGTGCGAGAATGAAAAGCGTTTTTGGAAGCCGATACACACAAGGAAACATCTTGATGCCTACCTTAAAATATCAGGTAAAAGATTTGTTTACAAAAGGTTTGAATTTAAATGTTAATGCCAACTATAATTTTGGTGAGGAACAAACTGTTGATACTGTTTTTAGAAAATACAATTGGTTTGGAGATTATATACAATACAATGGTTTAGGCGGAGAAAAGGGCAGGACTTTAATGAAGTTAAAAGACAATAATGGTATCGCTACGGCGAATGCAACATACAGTCTTGGAGAACGTCATTCGTTTATGCTGAACAATACCTTTACTACTTTTGACCGTAAGCAGGAAGATGAATTGGTTCCTGAATCAGTACTTTATCAGCAGCCCAGAAAAACACAAAAGAATATTTTAGGGCTTGGCTATAAATTCGATTACAATGAAAAATGGAGTACTTCTGTGTTTTTAAAAGATTATAATTTAAAAACAAATTATTCCAGAAGTTATAATCCAAGTGGTAATGCAGGCGATATTGCCTATCAAAAATTCAATGATAATAGTTCTAATTTAGGGTACGGCTTTGCCTCTAGCTATTATTTAAGACCGAATTTTCAGGTTAAGGGATCTTTTGAAAAAAGTTACAGACTTCCTTCGTCAAGAGAACTTTTTGGAAATCCTAACGAAAATGCATTCGGAAATATTGATTTGAAACCTGAAAGCAGTTATAATTATAATTTAGGATTTAGCTACCAGACCAATTTTAATAAAGTGCATGCCTTAACATTTGACATGAATGTGATGTACCGTGATGCTAAAGATTTTATTCGCTCAACGTTGTATACTAACCAGGTAGATACTTACACTGTCAATCTTGGTAAAATGACAAATTACGGTGTTGATGGAGAAGTAAGGTATTCGTACCGAAACAGGTTTACGGCAGGTTTCAATATGACATATCAAAATCTTCGAAACATGACAAAGTATGAGCCGGATCAAAATTATGTATCTGCGTTTTATAAAGACAGGATTCCTAATATACCTTATATGTTTGGAAATTTTGATGCCACAGCATTTTTTAATGATCTATTTAAAAAAGGAAATAACTTATCTGTTGGTTATAATTTACTCTATGTTCATACCTACTATTTGTCGTGGCCAAGTATGGGCAGCAAGGATAGTAAATTAGAAATTCCGAAGCAATTCAATCACGATTTAAATGTAGTATATACAATGGCAAATGGTAAATACAATATTGCTTTTGAATGCAAAAATGTATTTGACAACAAGCTTTATGATAATTTTTCATTGCAAAAACCAAGTCGTGCTTTTTATATCAAATTCAGATACTTCTTCAATAAATCAAATTAATAATTTTTTAAAACCATAAATAATATGAAAAAGGGTAGCAAAATAGCTTTATTCGCAGCTTTAACAGCTTTTACAACATTCTCGTGCAGCAGCGACGATAATTCCGGAAGCGGAACAGGCGGAGGAGGAGTTGATACGGGTAAGACAAAATATATAATTACTGCCACTACAGGAGCTGTGGGAATTACTGATTACTTATTGACTACAGATGATGTTTCGACCGGAACAATCAGTACAATTGGTAATGGTATTGAGCAGGACGGAACTTACCGTTACTATATTACAGCGCAAAATAACTTTTTTAGTTTGCTGTACGGACAGGGAAATCCTGGTGCTGTAACGACTTATAATTTAAATTCAGAAGGAAAACTGGTTAAAAAATCTGATTTTCAGGCAGAAACGGTACACGTTTTCGCAGCTGTAAACAAGGATATTTTAACGATTAAAGTACCAAGAAGCGGGGCAGCATCTATTGCTCAAATGTATAAAATTGATGCAGAAAAATCACTTATTACTGGTGAGGCGCAACAGGATACAAAGAAATTGGCAGGAAATGGAGAAAGAGCCTTCTTTACCTGGGCAACTCAGGTTGGGGATAAAGTATATATGCCTTACATGAGTATTAAAGGTGACGGAGTAGATAATTTTGGAACTGTAAATCCGGATAGTACATGGGTTGCGGTTTACAACTATCCAGAGCTTAAATTAGAAAAAGTAATCAAAGATAACCGTACAAGTTACTTAGGAGGATACTTTACAAATGGTTTATTTCAGGACGAAAACGGAGATGCTTACGGATTCTCAGGAGCAGTTGCTACGAGTAATTCTGTTGTGACTTCTACAAAATCTTCTGCAATTGTGAAGATTAAAAAAGGAACTACTGAGTTCGATAAAAGTTATTTCTTTAATGTACAGGAAAAATCAGGAGGTTATAAAATCTCTGCTACAAGTTACATCTCAAAAGGTAAATTTTTATTGCTGATGTACGGAAATGCAGGTAAAAACAATGGAGTTCCTAAATTGGCTATTGCTGATGTTTACAACCAAACTTTTACATGGGTAACTAATGCTCCTGCGGCATTAACTTCTGTAACTAGCCGTTATAACATTACTACTGAGGATGGAAGTTCTGCTGTAGTGGGTATTAATACACCAGACGGAAACTGGATTTATACGATCAACGGTTCAACTGCCGCTGCTACTAAAGGTATAAAAGTAGAAGGTGGTCAGATTACTGCAATTGCGAAATTAAAATATTAAAAATTGGTTTCTTTTGGACCGTGGGCCTTTCGGGGCTTGCGGTTTTTTTATTTATCTTTTATACGCTACTAATTATGTTTTCTTTTTCAAAATCAAATCCCAATAAGAAAAAAAGTAAAAAATCGCTTTTCAAGCGTATCATGGCCTGGCTGCATTTATGGCTCGGACTGGCTTCCGGTATTATCGTCGTCATTGTAAGTATTACAGGCTGCATTTATGTTTTTGAAAATGAAATTAGAGATTTCATCGAAGACTGGCGTTTTGTAGAACCTCAGGAAAAAGCCTTTTTACTGCCCTCGCAATTGGTTACAATTGCAGATAAAGCAATGAAAGGAAAACATGCAACAAGTGTAACTTTTGGAGAAAAAGATGATGCTGCCATAGTGGGATACTTTATTCAAAAGAAAGAAGAAGGAAAAGACAAAGACGCAAAAGGTAATGGGAAAAGAGCAGAAGGTAAAGCAAGAAAACAAGATCTTGCTAAAAATGATAGTGAGAAAGGAAAAACATTAGAAAAAGGAAAGGGAAAAGAAAAAGGGAAAGGTAAGGAAGAAAAAAAGAGAAAGAGAAGGAGTGGTGTTTTTACCAGTATATATATGAATCCTTATACGGGGGAAATTCTCAATATAAAATCAGTTTCCAGATCTGATTCTCCGGATTTTTTCAGATGGATATTAAACGGTCATCGCGCATTGTGGCTACCCTATGATATAGGAAGGCCAATTGTGGGTGTGGCAGTTATTATTTTTGTTATTTTATTAATTTCAGGTATAGTGCTTTGGTGGCCAACCAAATGGATTAAGTCTATTATTAACAAAAGTTTTAAAATAAAAACAGACGCCAGTTTTAAACGTGTCAATTATGATTTGCATAATGTACTTGGCTTTTACAGCTGCATTTTTCTGTTTTTTATTGCTGTAACGGGTTTAGTCTGGAGCTTTGGCTGGTGGAGTAAGTCTTTATATTGGGTTACTTCCGGTGGAAAACCATTAACAGAAAACAGAGAATCGCCAAAATCAGATACCACGCATGTCAAGACATTTGAACTCACTACAGTTGACAGAGTTTTGAAAAAAATTTCGAAAGAAGATCCTCAGGCTGCCGGAATTATGATCAGCATCCCTGAGAAACCCGCAGATGCAATTGGTGCCTTTGTTTACAAACAAAAAAACACCTACTATAATATGGATCGTTATAGTTTTGATCAGCAAACCTTGAAGGAAATATCAATAAAAACTCCTTTTTCAGGAAAATATATAGAAGCCAATATTCCGGATAAAATCCGCAGAATGAATTATGATATTCATGTTGGTGCTGTACTTGGGCTTACCGGAAAAATTATTGCTTTTTTTGCCAGTCTGATTTCGGCAAGTTTGCCTATTACCGGATTTTTAATCTGGTGGGGAAAACAGAAATTTGGCAAAAAGCCTGCTGCATCACCAAAGGTTGCAGCAAAAGCAGTTCCTATTATTAAACCTAAGCAAGTCTTAGAAAAAGAATTATCAGTTTAGCGGAATTGAGAATCCGTTTTTTTATACTTTTTGGTGTTAGTTAAAAAGGCGAAACTTTATGAGTTTCGCCTTTTTTGTTGTTTTAATTTTGGTTGCTGTATCCATGTACTTTCAGCCATTCTTCGCAATCTCTGGTCCAGAATTTACTGGTATCTTTTACGCCTAATCCAAAACCGTGTCCGCCTTTTTCATAAATGTGAAGCTCGGCAGGAACGTTATTGTTTTTAAGTGCCAAATAATAATTGATGCTGTTTTCTGGTAAAACAACTGTGTCATCAGACGCGTGTACCAAAAAAGTTGTTGGTGTTTGGGCTGTCACTCTTTTCTCATTCGAAAACGAATCCAACTGGTCCTGAGATGGATTATTGCCCAATAAGCTAGTTTGTGAACCTTTGTGTGTAACTTCGTTTACCATGGTGATTACCGGATAAATCAAAAGAGCAAAATCAGGACGAGCGCTAACTTTAGAATTTGTTTCGTAGACCTTATCGTCATAATGAGTGGCTAAAGTAGAGGCTAGATGTCCTCCGGCAGAAAATCCCATGATTCCAATTCTGTTCGCGTCAATGTTATATTTTGCAGCGTTTTGCCTCACATAACGTAGAGCTTCCTGAGCATCTTGCAAAGGTCCCACACTTTTATTCTTCATTATTTTGTCATTGGGCAATCTGTATTTTACAACAAAAGCAGCGATGCCTAAAGTATTAAGCCATTCGGCAACTTTAGTTCCTTCTTTGTCAATAGCCAAATGCTGGTATCCTCCTCCAGGAAAAATAAGAACTGCAGCCTGATTCGGTTTATTATCCTTAGGTAAAAATATGCTTAAAGTAGGAACCGAAACCATACTCGTGCTTTGTACTTTTCCGTCCTTAATACTTTCGTTTTCCTTGTAATCGGCAGCTTTGATTTGGTCAGGTATTTTATTCCAAATAGGGATTGTTTGATTTTGAGCCTGCATTTCATTTGTGATTGCTGTAAAGAGCGCAAGAATTATAAAAGCTTTTTTCCAGTGAAATTTTTTCTGAGTTTTCAATTTTATTGTGATTTAGTTCAATGATAATATATTGTAGATCTTCAAAAATAGAACTTTTTATTGGTTTGTGAATTTTAAAGAAAGTTAAAAAAACAGTTTTCATTAAAATAAGAAAGTTCTTTAAAAAATGATTTGAAAGCATTGATTTTGGTACAATTTTACCCCTTAAAAAGGACAAATTTCACATGCGCCCATTTAACAAATATATTGTTTAATTTGTAATTTTGGGCTTATTTTTTTATCCTTTATGTTTATTTATTTGATTAAAATAATTTTTTATACAATTTATTTGGAATATAAAGATTAAAAAGTATATTTGTGCAATCGATTACATTATTTTGTTTCATTAGATTTATTACATTGATTTTACGGTCTGTGTGCGGGGTTTAAAGGGCAAAATGAAATTACCAAAAAAAATATCAATTTTACTAAGACGCCTTTACTATGAATCAACCACCAGACGCAGTTATTAAGAATGAAACCAAAAAAACGACAGGAAGCTATCGTTGGAGTATATGTGCTTTGCTTTTTTTTGCAACAACAATTAATTACTTAGACAGACAAGTACTTTCTTTGACATGGAGCGATTTTATTGCCCCTGAATTTCATTGGACAAACAATGATTACGGAAATATTACCGCCCTATTTTCTATTTTTTATGCCGTTTCACTATTGTTTGCAGGAAGATTTGTCGATTGGTTAGATACTAAAAAAGGATTTCTTTGGGCAATCGGAATTTGGTCTTTAGGAGCATGTTTGCATGCCTTTTGTGGTATTGCAACAGCAGGGATTATTACAGGAAACTGGTTTGTAGGTTTTGAAGGAGCCAAAGATGCTATTCATCTTGTAAAAGATACCGGATTGGTTATCAATGTAAGTGTTACATTATTCATATTTGCCCGTTTTGTTCTGGCAGTAGGAGAGGCAGGGAATTTTCCTGCGGCGATAAAAACGACAGCAGAATATTTTCCTAAAAAAGACAGGGCTTTTTCTACCAGCATCTTTAATGCAGGTGCAACTGTTGGAGCATTAGCTGCTCCGATATCAATTCCTTTTATTGCGAAATCTTTCGGTTGGGAAATGGCTTTTATTATCATTGGAGCTTTAGGTTTTGTCTGGATGGGATTTTGGGTTTTTATGTATGATAAACCCGAAAGACATCCAAAAGTATCTGCTGAAGAATTAGAATATATCCAACAAGATGATGTTGCAGATAGTAAATTAGTGGGTTATGTGCCTGAAACTACAACTAAAGTATCTTTTGTTGAGTGCTTTAAATACAAACAAACTTGGGCTTTTGCTTTTGGTAAGTTTATGACAGACGGTGTTTGGTGGTTCTTTTTATTCTGGACACCGGCTTATTTAAGTTCTGTTTACGGAATGGATTCTACTGAGGCTGCTCTTCCGTTGTTTGTACTTTATATGATTACATTACTTTCTATTATTGGTGGTTGGCTGCCAACTTACTTTGTAGAGAAAAAAGGAATGAACCCTTATGAAGGTAGAATGAGAGCAATGCTGATCTTTGCATTCTTTCCGCTATTGGCCTTAATTGCACAACCTTTAGGATATATCAGTTACTGGATTCCTGTAATTATTATTGGTATTGCAGGTGCGGCCCACCAATCCTGGTCAGCTAATATTTTTACAACTGTTGGGGATATGTTTCCTAAAAAAGCAATTGCGACCATTACAGGAATTGGAGGTTTGGCAGGAGGAGTTGGTTCTACAATAATCAACAAAGGTTCAGGATTATTGTTTGATCATGCTAAAGAAACTAATATGTCATTTATGGGATTTCATGGTATTGAAGCGGGATATTTTATCATTTTCTCTATCTGTGCAGTTTGCTACCTAACAGGCTGGTCTGTAATGAAAATGTTAGTTCCAAAATACAGTCCGATTACAGGAATGTAACATTTTAGAAAATTTTATTACTTCAAAAAATGTATATTTAAAATAAAAATCTAATTTTGTGCAATCGATTACATTAAAATAAAAATTATGACAAAATATAGTTCAAGATACGCGTCAAGCCCCGAAGCTGTAAAAAAATATGACACTCAGGAATTAAGAAATGAATTCTTAATTGATGACTTAATGCAGCAAGATGAAATTGTATTAACGTATTCTCATTACGACAGGTATATTGCAGGTTCTGCAGTTCCGGTAAAAGCAGATTTGAAGTTAGAAAGTATCGATCCGCTTAAAGCAAGCTATTTTTTAGAAAGAAGAGAAATAGGGATTATCAATGTAGGAGGTAAAGGTTCTGTTGTTGTTGAAGGAAAATCATATGAACTTGGATTTAAAGATGCTTTGTATATTGGGAGCGGTAACAAAGAGGTAATCTTTAAAAGTGAAGACAGCAGTAATCCTGCTAAATATTATATCAACTCTGCACCGGCGCATACTACTTACCCAACGGTAAAAGTAAGTCTGGCAGAAGCAAATAAATTAGAGTTAGGTACGATGGAAACTGCAAATCACCGTACTGTAAATCAAATGATTATTGGAAGTGTTGTAACAACTTGCCAGTTACAAATGGGAATGACTGAACTCAGACCGGGAAGTGTTTGGAATACTATGCCGGCACACGTTCACGATCGCAGAATGGAAGTTTATTTCTATCTGGACATTCCGGAGAATCAGGCAGTGTGCCACTTTATGGGACAGCCTCAGGAAACAAGACATATCTGGATGAACAATCATCAGGCGGTTATTTCTCCGCCATGGTCAATTCACTCAGGTTCAGGAACCAGTAATTATACTTTTATCTGGGGAATGGCAGGTGAGAATTTAGATTACGGAGATATGGATGTTTGCAAAATCACAGATTTAAGATAGGAATTATGACAGACTTATTTGATATAAAAGGAAAAATTGCCCTAATTACAGGAAGTACACACGGACTGGGAATGGCAATGGCAAAAGGATTAGGTCAGGCGGGAGCAACAATTGTTGTAAACGGAAACTCTTCTCAGCAAAAAATTGATGATGCTGTAGCATTGCTTCAAAGTGAAGGAATAAATGCGGTGGGTTATAAATTTAATGTAACGGACGAAAAAGAAGTTATTGCTGCTATTCAGAAAATTGAAAGCGAAGTTGGGCCAATTGCAATTTTGATTAATAATGCTGGAATCATTAAAAGAATTCCGTTAATCGAAATGGAAGTTGCCGATTTTAAAGAAGTAATTGATATTGATTTGGTAAGTCCTTTTATTGTCTCTAAGCATGTTGCAAAAGGAATGATCGAAAGAAGACAGGGAAAAATAATCAACATTTGTTCGATGATGAGCGAATTAGGCCGTAGTACAGTTGGCGCATATGCTGCTGCAAAAGGCGGTTTGAAAATGCTGACTAAAAACATGGCCACAGAATGGGCAAAATACAATGTTCAGATCAACGGAATCGGACCGGGTTATTTTGCTACTGAACAAACAAAACCTATTCGTGTTGACGGTCATCCTTTTAATGATTTTATTATCAGCCGTACTCCGGCTGCAAAATGGGGAGACCCGGGTGATTTAGCAGGAGCAGCTATATTTTTATCTTCAAAAGCAAGTGATTTTGTAAACGGTCACATTTTGTATGTAGATGGCGGAATTCTGGCTACAATTGGTAAACCATCAAACGAAGAATAATTCTCAATTATATTTAAAAAGACATGAGCGCAAATCAAACATTCATAAACGATAACTTTTTACTTGAAAATAAATTTGCTGAAGAGTTATACCATAACTATTCAAAAAATCAACCTATAATCGATTATCACAATCATTTGAATCCTCAGTTTATTGCTGAAGATAAAATTTTTGACAACATAACACAAGTTTGGATTAACGGAGATCACTACAAATGGCGCGCGATGCGTACCTTGGGGATCAACGAAGAATTTGTAACGGGAAATGGTTCAGATAAAGATAAATTTATCAACTGGGCAAAAACAGTTCCCTATACAATGCGTAATCCTTTGTACCACTGGACACATTTAGAATTAGCACGTTATTTTGATATCTATGATTTACTGAACGAAAAATCAGCAGAGAAAATCTATATCGAAACAACAGAGAAAATTAATTCTCAGGCATACAGCACACAAAACCTGCTTAAAAAAGTAAACGCTGAATTGGTTTGTACTACAGAAGATCCGATTGATAGTTTAGAGTTTCATCAGAAACTGACAAAAAATCCTATCGGAACTAAAATGAGTACGGCTTTCAGACCTGATAAAGCCATCTTAATTTCTAATGATGGTTATAATGCATATCTGGACACATTAGGGGATGTGTCCGGAGTTGCAATTCATACTTACACAGATCTATGCAGTGCATTGAGAAAGAGAATAGAGTTTTTTAATCAAAACGGCTGTAAACTTAGTGATCACGGATTGGATCAGATTTATTTTGAAAACTTTACAGAAAGTGAAGTGGCTTCAATTTTCAAAAAGAAAAGAGAAAACAGAATTATTACCCCTGAAGAAGCTTTAAAATTCCAAAGTGCAATATTGTTATTCTTATCTGAAACGTATCACGAATTTGGTTGGGTACAGCAGTTTCACTTAGGAGCATTACGTAATAATAATGCCCGTATGCACAGCATCTTAGGGCCTGACACAGGTTGGGATTCTATTGGAGATTATCCACAGGCTCAAAAATTATCAGGATTTTTAAATGCTTTAGACAGTAAAGATAAATTGACTAAAACGATCATTTATAATTTGAATCCTGCTGATAACGAAGTAATGGCTACCATGATTGGAAATTTCAATGACGGAAGTGTTAAAGGTAAAGTGCAGTTTGGATCAGGCTGGTGGTTTTTAGATCAGAAAGACGGAATGACCAAACAATTAAATGCCTTGTCAAACATGGGATTAATTAGCTGTTTCGTAGGAATGCTGACAGATTCAAGAAGCTTCCTGTCTTTCCCGAGACATGAGTATTTCAGACGTATTTTATGTAATCTTTTAGGAGATGAAATCAAACGCGGTGAACTTCCAAACGACATGGAATGGATTGGAAAATTAGTAGCTGATATTTCGTATAACAACGCAAAAGATTATTTTAAATTTTAATAAAGAGTATAGAATAAAGAGTAAAGAATAAAGATTTTTTTAATTGTGAAAAATCTTTAGGTATTCTAATCTGTGGCAAAAAAAATATTTATATGAGTAAAGTAGTTGCATTCGGAGAAATTATGTTGCGTCTTTCGACAGAGAGGCATTTGCGTTTTTCGCAGGCTAAAGCATTTGGCGCTTCTTATGGAGGTGGTGAATTTAATGTTTGTGTGTCTTTGGCGAATTATGGTATAAATGCAGAATTTGTAACAAGATTACCTGATAATGAAATTGGTGCTTCGGCATTAAAAGAAATGCGAAAAATGAACGTAGAGTCCAAAAACATCGTTTATGGAGGCGAACGTTTAGGAATTTATTTTCTTGAAACCGGTGCAGGAACCCGTGGCAGTAACGTTGTTTACGATCGCACGCACAGTTCAATGGCAACTATTGAAAAAGGATCAATCCACTGGGAGAAAGTCCTGGAAGGTGCAACCTGGTTTCATTGGAGCGGGATCACTCCGGCAATCTCTGAGAGTGCTGCCGAGGCCTGCTTAGAAGCTATAAAAGCAGCTCATAAATTAGGGATCACGATTTCATGTGATTTGAATTACAGGTCGAAATTGTGGCAATATGGCAAAACGCCAAGTGATGTTATGCCTGAGATGTTACAATACAGCAATGTTATTTTAGGAGATATCGATACCGCTTATTTTATGTTGGGTATCCCAAAAGTAAATCCTAATTATCAGGACGAAAAATCACTTCCGGTTTTATATGCGAAGTTATTTGAACTGATCCCCAATCTGAAAACAGTAGCAACTACATTGCGTTATTCTGTAAGTGCATCTCACCAGAGAATTGGCGGTATTTTGTTTGACGGAAAAGCCATTTATCAGGCGGCCGTTAAAGAAGTTACACCAGTGGTAGACAGAGTCGGTAGTGGTGATGCTTTTATGGGAGGCTTAATTTACGGATTACAGCAATATGAGAATAATAACCAGAGAGCTTTAGATTTTGCAGTAGCAGCTTGTTGTTTAAAACACACTATTGCGGGAGATTATAACCTGGTTACATTAAAAGAAGTTGAAAATATGGTAGATGGTGATTCAGCCGGATTAGTATCTAGATAATTTATATAAAATGGCAAAATATTCAAGAATTGAAGTGGCTTTACAAATGAAGGAAAACGGAATGGTTCCGTTGTTTTTTCATTCAGATATCGAAATAAGCAAGAAGGTACTAAAAGCCTGTTATGATGGTGGTGCAAGGTTAATGGAGTTTACAAGCAGAGGTGATTTTGCTCATGAGGTTTTTGGGGCTTTAAACAAATATGCTTTGGCCGAATTGCCGGGAATGATGTTGGGTGTAGGTTCTATTACTGATGCCGCTGCGGCTTCATTGTATATGAGTTTAGGTGCTAATTTTATTGTAACCCCGGTTTTCAGAGAAGATATCGCAATAGCTTGTAATCGTCGTAAAGTATTGTGGTCGCCAGGTTGCGGAACACTTACCGAGATTGCAAGGGCAGAAGAATTAGGCTGCGAAATTGTAAAACTATTCCCTGGTGATATTTATGGACCGGAATTTATAAAAGCAATCAAAGGACCATGCCCATGGACAAGTATTATGCCTACAGGAGGTGTTTTGCCAACGGTAGAAAGTTTGACTTCATGGCTTAATGCAGGGGCGACATGCGTAGGTATCGGATCGCAATTAATTTCAAAAGATATATTGGATAATAAGGATTATGACGGCTTAAAAAACAAAGTAAGTCAGGTTCTTGAGATCATCAAAAATATTAAAAATAAATAAGGAGTAATCATGCCAATTCCTTGTTTACATGCGTTTTTTTTAGATTTTAGAGATTGTAATTGAACATTACACTTGAAAAATAGCTCTTGTCATTCCTCACAACAAGTATTATTTTCCTCACACAAGTGTAATGTTTCTTTTACAATGTAAAAAAAAGCTAAAAGCAAAATAAGGTATTTAATGTGGTTATTTATAACGCTTTAAAGAGATTTTAAAATGAAAAAATTAAATAGAATAAATACAGGATTAGAAAAGTTATATCCAATTAAGGTAGTTCAGTTTGGAGAGGGTAACTTTTTAAGAGCTTTTGTTGATTATGCTTTTCACAAACTAAATAAAGAAATTGATTTTAATGCCGGTATTGCAATAGTTCAACCTTTGAAAGACGGTATGGTAAACTTGATTAATGAGCAAGATGGTCTTTATACCTTGTTTATGAACGGAATTAAAAAAGGTGAAAAGATACAAGATATTGAGTTGATTACTAATATTGTAAAAACTATAAACCCATATACTGAATTTGCAAATTATTTGGCTTTAGCCAAAGAAGAAGAGCTTCAGTTTATTGTTTCTAATACTACTGAAGCTGGAATTGAATTCATTGAAAGTGATACTCCGGACATGCAGCCGCCAGTGTCATTTCCTGCAAAGTTGACTGTTTTATTATATGAAAGATTTAAGCATTTTAATGGAGATGCTTCTAAAGGAGTAACAATCATTCCTTGTGAATTGATTGATTATAACTCAGAGACGCTTAAAAAATATATTTTGCAATATTGCGATACATGGAAGTTAGAAGATGCATTTAAAACTTGGGTATCAGATGCTTGTACGTATCACAGTACTTTGGTTGATAGGATTGTTCCTGGATATCCAAGAGCTGAAATTGAAGAATACAATAATAAATTAGATTATCAGGACAACTTAATTGTTGCTGCTGAACCTTTTTTCCTTTGGGCTATTGAAGGTGGAGAAGCTTTAAAAACAAAATTGCCTTTTCATAAGACAGATTTGAATGTGAAAATTGTTGATGATATACGTCCTTTTAAAATGATTAAAGTTCGTATTTTAAATGGTGCGCACACAGCAATGGTTCCTTTTTCACTTTTGTATGGTAACAAATTAGTAATGGAAACGGTTGACGGAGATTTTACCGGAAAATTTGTGAATAGCGTTATTAGTGAAATTAGTGAAACTCTTGATATGGACAAAAATGAAATTACGGCCTATTCTGAGGAGGTAATGGACCGATTTAAAAATCCATTTATCAAACATGCACTTGCTGATATTGCATTAAATTCTGTGTCGAAATTCAAAGTAAGAGTTTTACCTAGTTTATTAGGATATTATAAGGCTAACAAAAAATTGCCTGTTAATTTGACTTTTTCATTAGCGAGTTTAATTCGTTTCTACAAAGGAGCCTGGAATGGTCAAAGTTTACCGGTTAAAGATGGTGAAGATATTGTTTCGTTTTTTGATGGTTTATGGAAATCAGATGATTATGAAAAAATAGCGAGACTTACATTGCAAAACAAAAGTTTCTGGGATGAAGATTTAACTGAAATTCCGGGATTAACAAAAGCGATTACAATTGCTTTAGAAGAAATTGACTCAAACGGTGTTGAAGCCGGTTTTGCTAAGTTTCAGCAAAGAATAAAATAAAAAGATAAAGAACAAAGAACAAGGTTTAATTATGGCAACGCAGAAAAAATTAATAAAAGTTCACCCAACCGACAATGTTGCGGTTGCTTTGGTGAATCTTACAGCAGGCGAAGTAATTGATTTTGAAGGGGAATCAGTTGCTATTGAGTCTGATGTAAAGATGAAACATAAGATTGCAATGGTTCCTTTTAATATAGGAGACAGAATCATTATGTATGGTGTTTTGGTAGGAAAAGCAAGTGCACGAATCGAAAGAGGAGGATTACTTTCTACAGCCAACGTAAAACACGAAAGTGATAAAGTAACCGGTAAAACGGAAACTATTGGCTGGACTGCTCCCAACATTGATAAATGGAAAGACAGAACATGGCAAGGTTATCACAGAGAAGACGGACAAGTTGGAACTGAGAATGTCTGGTTGTTTTTTCCTTTAGTTTTCTGTGAAAACAGAAATATCGAAATCCTTAAGGATATTTTCGAAAAAGAATTAATGAAACCTAAAGAGAACGATTATCAGTTATTGCTTCGTTCTTTGGTGAAAACTGAAACGGGTGGTGCAGGTAATGAAGCAGCTTCAAATGATGCTAATTTATTCAATAACATCGAAGTAAAATTCATTACACATCAGGGTGGTTGCGGAGGTATTCGTCAGGATTCGCACAGTTTGGCTAAATTATTGGCTGGTTATGTAAACAATCCCAACGTGGCCGGAGCAACGGTATTGAGTTTAGGATGTCAGAACTTGCAAATTCAGATATTTAAAGACGCAATGGACGCCATCAATCCAAACAGCAAAAAGCCTGTTTTGATTTACGATCAGCAACAAATAGGAACTATCGAAAGTATGCTTAGCAGTGTGGTAAAAGATACGTTTGAAGCCATTAAAAAAGCCAATGAAATAAAAAGAGAACCAGCTCCATTATCTAAATTAAGAATTGGTTTAGAGTGTGGTGGTTCTGATGGATTTTCGGGAATTTCAGCTAATCCAACATTGGGAGTGTTATCAGATCATTTAGTTGCTTTAGGAGGAACTACAATTCTTTCTGAATTTCCTGAATTATGTGGAGTAGAACAGGAATTAGTAAATCGTTGTATAGATGATAAGGATGGAAAACGCTTCTTAGACTTAATGCAATGGTACGAAAAAACAGTTGTAGATGCAGGTTCAGGATTTGACATGAATCCATCTCCGGGTAACATCAAGGACGGTTTGATTACAGATGCAATGAAATCAGCTGGTGCTGCTAAAAAAGGAGGGACTTCACCAATTACGGGTGTTTTCGATTATGGAGAATATATTAATGAACCAGGCTTTACATTGTTATGTACTCCTGGAAATGATGTGGAATGTACCACTGCAATGGTAGGTTCGGGAGCAAATATGGTATTGTTTACAACAGGTTTGGGAACTCCAACAGGAAACCCGATAGCTCCGGTTGTGAAAATTTCATCTAACACACAATTGGCCAATAAAATGTCTGATATTATTGATATCGATACTGGTGGAATTATCACCGGAGAAAAATCAATTGACGAAATGGCGGATGAAATGTTAGAATTCATCATAAATGTTGCCAGTGGTACAATTAAAACCAAAGCAGCAATCTTAAACCAAAACGATTTTATTCCTTGGAAAAGAGGGGTTTCTTTGTAATTGATTTAAACCAATAAGTTATTTAAGAAAATATAAGCTGTATTATAAAAGGTACAAAATAAGAAAGCATCATATAGGTTTTATATGGTGCTTTTTTATTTTTTTATTCAGAGATTAAAAAAGGTTTTTAGCCACGATAATTTGTAGCTAATAAGAGCTTATACCACAATACAGTCTATATTTCCTTATATAGTAAAAAAAAAGACGCACAGCTGTGCGTCTTACATATATGGTAAAAAAAGATTAAGAGCTACTTCTTGACGATGATTTACGAATATGCAATTCCGGTGCAAGAACCACCTTTTTTTCGATTTTGATAGTGTCTGTTTTGTCTACTTGCTCCAGGAAAACACGCGCCGACATTTTTCCCATTTCAAGAGGTGACTGATCTACAGAAGTAATAGATAACTCCATGAATTTGGTAAAGGGTTCATTACTGAATCCGGCAACACAAAAGTCTTTAGGAATGCTGATATTTCGGGCTCTTAATTCCTGAATTGCGCCTAAGGCAGCAAAGTCACTCGATGAAAATATGGCATCTGGAGGAGTTTGCAGTTGTAGTAAAACATCAACAGCATCTTTTCCGGCATCAACAAAACTCTTTACAGGAATAACATATTCCTCTTTAAATGTCAATCCGTTATCAAGCAAAGCCTGTTTGTATCCTAAAAACCTGTTTTTGAAAATTTCAAGCGATTGATCTCCTGATAAGTGAGCGATAGATTTACAGCCTTCGTTTATTAAGTGTTGTGTGGTAAGATATCCACCTTTAAAATCATTGATAGTTACTGAGCTGACCCCATCAATATGTTTGCTTCTGTCAAAAAATATCAAAGGGACATTTTTCTCTAAAACGTTGCGAAAAGCCCCGTCATTTTCAGTAGTAACATCGGTAACTGACATGATAATACCATCAACTTGCGCGTCTATGAGCGTATATAAATTTTCATTTTCTCTTTTGGGACTTTCGTGAGTCTGGCAAATAATTACCTGATAACCATGAGGATGTAATTCTTCTTCGATACCCCTGATGACAGAGGCAAAAAAATTACTGTCAATACGAGGGACAATCACTCCTATATTATTACTTCGGCCGCTTTTTAATGCTAATGCAAGCTTGTTTTGCTTGTAATTCATTGAAGCAGCGGTTTTTATAACCAACTCGCGTGTGCTCTCTTTTATCTTCGGGTTGTTGTTTAAAGCCCTTGAAACAGTAGCAGCAGTGATATTTAATTTCTCAGCAATATCGTAAATGGTTATTTTTTCGCTCATTAAAAAAGGATTTTCAGATTAATCTTAGACAAAAATACATTTTTTTTTATAACAGTAAACAAATTGTTATCGATTACCATAATTTATAATTAAAACGTTTTCGGTTATACAATGATAATAAATTATATGTTTTTTTACATTAAATGTAAATATAATTCCTAATAAAAATTAAATATATAATTTATTTCTAAATAAATTTGGTGTACTCGAACTTATTTTATATTTTCGTGTAATCGATTACATACGTGTATTGGTTTGACTCCCAAATAATAAATACTACAGGAATGATTGCAAATAGAATTATAGCATTTAAGAGAGTTTTAATTGTTAGTGCAGTTACTGCAATGGTTCTTTCATGTGCAAAGCAAACTTCAAATGTTTCTGATTCTGATCCCTGGAAAAGAATGGAATTAATCATTAAGAGTATTCCTGAAACTCATTTTGCTGATAAAACTTTTAATATTAATGATTTTGGCGCTGTAGCCGACGGAAAAACGTCTAATACTGTAGCTTTCGAAAAAGCAATAAAAGCCTGTAGCGAAAATGGTGGAGGAAAAGTGTTGGTGCCTAACGGAAAATACCTTACCGGGGCCATACATCTTCAAAGTAATGTAAATTTACACTTAGAGGATAATGCTGAGATTCTGTTTAGTTTAAATCCAAAAGATTATCCAATGGTTCATACTTCATTTGAAGGAACCGAATTAATGAATTATTCTCCCCTTATATATGCTAAGAATAAAACCAATGTTGCCATAACTGGAAAAGGAACCCTTAATGGTCAGGCAGACAGTACAAACTGGTGGATTTGGTCGGGAGGAAAAGATTACGGTTGGAAAAAAGGAATTCCCTCACAAAATGATCCTCAGAATAGAGAAGTTCTGGTTGATATGGCTGAAAAAGGTGTGCCGGTTGCCGAAAGAATTTTTGGTGAAGGCCGTTATTTACGTCCAAACTTTATAGAGTTTTTTGAGTGCAATACCGTTTTAGTAAAAGATGTAAAAGTGATCAATTCTCCGTTTTGGATTCTGCATCCTATAAAAACAAACAATATTATTATTGATGGTGTTACAGTGAACAGTCACGGACCTAATAATGACGGTTGTGATCCTGAATATTCGCAAAATGTACTGATCAAAAACTGCACGTTTAATACCGGCGACGATTGCATTGCTATAAAAGCGGGCCGTGACGCAGATGGAAGAAGAGTAGCAATAGCAAGTAAAAATATCATTGTTCAGAACTGTAAAATGATCGATGGTCATGGCGGAGTTGTTATTGGGAGCGAAATATCAGCGGGTGTAAATAATGTATTTGTAGAAAATTGTGTTATGGACAGCCCTAATCTTGACCGCGCGATTCGCATTAAAACAAATTCAAAAAGAGGAGGAGTGATCGAGAATGTTTTTGTTCGAAACCTTGAAGTAGGCACAGTAAAAGAATGTGTCCTGAAATTGAACATGTTTTATAATGTCTACGGATCTCAAACGGGAAATTTTATTCCGACCATCAGAAATGTAACTCTTGAAAATATAAATGTAAAAAATGGAGGGAAATACAGTGTCTGGGCCGAAGGATACAAAGAATCTCCTGTAGAAAATATAACACTTAAAAACGTAGTGATTCATAAGGTAGATTCTGTCTATTTATTGAAAAACGTGAAAAACATCAACTTTATCAATACCTATATCAATGAAAAAAAAGTAGAAGCCATTAAAAATTAAACACTATCAATTAACCAAACTATTTAACCAAACTATGAACTTTAAACAATTAACAAAGAAGAAAACAAAATACAATCTTGTATTTTTATTTTTCCTGAATTTTCTGTTGAGCACAACAATTTATGCGCAATCAACAGTAGTAGAAGGAAAAATCACAGATGCGGCGGGATTATCACTACCAGGTGTAAATGTCCAGGAAAAAGGAACTAAAAACGGTACCTCGACAGACTTTGAGGGAAGTTTTAAAATTAATGTAACCAATAACAAAGCGGTACTAATTTTTAGTTATTTAGGATTTCAGACACAAGAAGTAAGTGTTGCGGGAAAATCTAGAGTCAATGTTAGTCTTTCAGAGCAATCCAATTCACTCAATGAAGTTGTGGTTGTAGGATACGGATCTGTGAAGAAAACAGATCTTACCGGATCGGTTAGTACTATTAATGCTGCTACAATAACAGAAAGAAATACTACAAGTGCCTTAGAAGCAATTCAGGGAAGTACACCGGGAGTTCAGATTTCCTCTAGTTCAGGACGTGTGGGAGATGGATTTAAAGTAGTAATTAGAGGTAACAACTCATTACTAGCAGATTCTAATAACCCAAATGTACTGGGATCAACCCCTCTTTATGTGGTAGATGGTGTGCCAATGGATGGAATCGACTTTTTGAACCCACAAGATATTGCCAGAATGGACGTTCTAAAAGATGCCTCTTCTGCAGCAATTTATGGTTCAAGAGGTTCTAACGGGGTTATTATTGTGACCACTAAAAGCGGAACAAATGCTAAACCGGGTTTCAATGTGAGTTTTGATTCTTCTTATGGTACAAAAACCGCTGCGAGATTACCCGAAATGATGTCAGGTTCAGAATGGTGGAAATTTCACCAGGTAGCTTATATGAGCGCTACACCACAGACACAGACACCTGCTCAATTAGCAACATTGGCAGGAAATCAAAGTCCATTATTAGTTTCAAGAGCCAATAACGGTTATAATTTTGATTGGTACGACGCGGTACTTAAACCCGGAATGACTCAAAATAATTATTTGAATATTTCAGGACGTTCTGAGTCTGGATTGAGCTATAATTTAGGTTTTGGTATTCAGAGTGATGAAGGATTGGTGGATAATGACGGAACAGATAAATACTCGTTCAAATTAGGTTTGAACCATAAGGTAAATGATAAATTCTCTACAGGGGCAAATGTTACAATTGCTCACGTTGATACACAATTAGGCAGTGATTTGGCCATGCAGGACGCTTTCAGACTAAGCCCTTTAATGTCACCTTGGTCAGTGGATGCGGCAGGAAACGAAAATGTAGGTTCTTTGTTTTTTCTACCAGGAAAATTAACTTATCCTGATGGTTCATGGGCAATTAATAAAACCAGTGCTGTGAATCCGTTAATGGAGATTGCTAATTCATCTCAGACAGAAAAAACATGGCAGACTGTTGGAAATGCTTATATGCAATACCAGCCTTTAAAATGGTTAACATTCAAAACAACATTTTCTGCAGGAATTCAAAATACGACAACTAGCAAAGCGTATACAGCGCAGACCAATGCTGGGGTAACATTAAACGGTAAAAATTCAGCATCAATCCAAACCTATAATAATTTCAATTATACATGGGACAATCAGATTGATTTGAAACATACTTTTAATGACGTACATGATTTTAGTTTATTGTTATTGCAGAGTTCTTATTCTAATACAGATGACAATTCTTATATGTATTCTAACAATCAGCCTTTTGATGTGGGATCAAGTAATATGGGTTCAGGAGTTCAGACCAGCTACAACATAACTTCAGGATATGCAAAAAATACCTTGAGTTCTTATGCTGTTCGTTTGAATTATACTTTTAAAGATAAATATTTATTGACAGCTTCTAACAGATGGGATGGTTCATCCGTTTTATCAGCAGATAATAAATGGCAAAGTTTTCCCTCTGTAGCCTTAGGATGGAAAATTAGTAAAGAATCATTTTTAGTGAATAGTTCTGTAGTTTCTGATTTGAAACTTAGAGCGAGTTTAGGATATACAGGAAATGATAATGTGGCTCCTTATACTTCACAAGCCTTATTAAATCAACAGACTTTTTATGCCAACGGAGCAAATGTAGTTTCAGGATGGCAGTCAGAGAATTTAGCCAATCAAAACTTAACCTGGGAAAAAACAAGAGAGATCAACTTAGGTGTTGATTTTGGATTCTTAAAAAACAGAATTACAGGTAGTGTTGATGTTTATGACAGATTATCAGATGATTTGATTTACAAACAACAATTACCATTAGAAACAGGATGGAAAAATACTTTTGCCAATGTTGGTTCTGTAAGTAATAAAGGAGTCGAGGTTTTATTGACTACAAAAAATATAAAATCTAAAAATTTAAACTGGGAAACCACTTTCACTTTTACTAAAAACGTAAACAAGTTAGAGTCTATTTACAATCAGGATCAGGTAAGTGATATTGGAAACAAACTGATCTTAGGTTCAGAGATAAATCCAAATTACAATTACGTTTATGACGGAGTTTGGCAGGAAAGCGAAGCAGCTCAGGCAGCAACTTTCGGTATGGCTCCTGGTCAGGCGAGACCAAAAGATTTGAACGGTGACGGTAAATTTAATGCCGATGACAGACAAGTAATTGGTAATGCAAATCCGGAATGGCAAGGAAGTTTCTACTCTAAATTAACAGTAGGTCAGTTTGATTTTAATTTCTCTGTCATTACAAGTCAGGGACAAACAGTATTGAGTACTTTTCATCAAAACTTTGCTGATGTGAGCGACAGAGGCCGTCAGAAAATTAAAATGGATTATTTTATTCCAACAAACGGAACTGGTATTGAAGCCAACGCAAACAATACAAATCCACGACCAGGACCAGTTGCAACTGGTGCAGGTGCTTATTGGACTTCTTTATTTGGTTACTATAGAGATGCATCTTATGTTAAAATTAAAAATATCTCTTTAGGATACACTTTTAATTCTGAATTACTTAAAAGATTAAAATTGAGTAATCTAAGAGTTTATGTAAATGTTTTAGACCCATTTGTATTTACAAATTTTGACGGATATGATCCGGAATGGGCAGGTTCTAATTTTGGTATCAACCGTCCTGCATCCGTTACTACACAATTGGGTTTAAGTGTTAAATTTTAATAAGATATAAAATGAAAAAGATAATATTAGTTTTAGGAATAATCATTACAGCTTTCAGTTCATGTAGCGACTACATCGAGGAAGAAAGTCTTTCGAATGTACCGGCTGACGAAACATATAAAACAGCATCCGGATTTCAGTTATTAGTAAACACAGACTATGCAAGACTTAAAGGAATTTACGGAGGAAATCCATGGTTGTTTGAATCCGGTACCGATATGTACGCCGAAGGAAGAACACCCGAACCAGCCGGTATAAGTCAATATACATTACTAATTCCATCAGCTGCGAATGTCGATGATTTGTATACTTCATGTTATCAGCAGATTCAGTCTGTAAACAAAACGGTGTACTATTCGACCATTACAGAACAAACAGCAAATTTGAATTCCCTGGTGGGTGAAGCGCTCTTTTTAAGAGCTAACGCTTATTTTTTACTGGTTCAGACCTATGGTGGAGTTCCAATTGTTCTGGATAACATTACTTCAGCAGTTTTATCTTTCAAAAGAAATACAGCCGAGGAAGTGTACACACAAATTATTGCCGATTTAGATGCTTCTTTGGCTACGGTAGGAACCGGGGCTTATGCAGCAACAGGAAAAGTAAACAAAAGAGCCGTAAATGATTTATTGGCAAAAGTATACCTTACAAGAGGTTACGAAACTTTTGGAACTCCTGCTGATTTTACAAAGGCAGCCGCTTATGCAGATGCAGCAATTGCTGGTCAGGCATTAAATATTCCTTTTAATCAATTATTTGTTACTACTGCAACAAGTGATAACGATTTGAATGCAGAGACCATATTTTCTGTTCAATACGACAAAAACTCTACAAGTACGGATCCTACAAAATTAGGAAACAATCAGTTTTACTATTTCAGTTCGTATTTAGGAGGTGCAGAAACAGGAGCTCCGTTAAGAAGTTATAATTTATGTCCAACAACTTATGCTTTAGGGTTATATGAAAAAGGAGATAAAAGATGGGATGCTACCTTTATGACAGAAATTCTGGAAGAAACAGTAACCGTTGACGGAAAAGCAAAGACCACTCTTTATTATCCGTATTACAGACCTGCAAATGCGAGCGCTGTAAAAGTAAGACACTTTTATGAGCCAAAATGGTTCACGCCTGCAGACAGAACAGCCTGGAATACGGCTAATGCAGCAAGAAAATCAGCCACTTTTGTATACCATCCTTGGGGAGAATACTCAGCAGATCATACATTAATAGACAACCGTGATTGTTATACTATTCCTGTGAAGAAATTTGATGATGCCAATCCAACAACACCTTCAAGTACAGGTCCTGTAAGTACAAGAGATATCATTGTATCAAGACTGGGAGAAACCTATTTAATAGCGGCGGAAGCTTATTTAAAAGCAGGAAATCCGACAACTGGTTTAGATCGTTTAAATGAAGTGAGAAGAAGAGCAGGTGTAGCCAATGCCACTATAGGACAATTTAATATCGATTATATCTTAGATGAAAGAGGTAGAGAACTGGTAGGAGAATACAAACGTTGGTTCGATCTAAAACGTACCGGTACATTAGTAGACAGAGCTTCGGCTTATAATTATAGAATTAAGGCAGCTAATTTTGTTGGAGTAGATGGTAAACTTAAAATTTTAAGACCTATCCCACAAACGGCGCTGGATTTAAACCAAAACAAGGATTTCCCTCAGAATCCTGGTTATTAGTAATTTTAAAATTTTTGAGGTTTAGTTTTTTTGAAGAAGTTAAAAAGGAGTTCGGTCATGAATCGGACTCCTTTCTTAACGAAATAGTAGTTGGTTTTGAAATGAAAAGATTTTTAATTGTTTTATTGCTTTTTTCTAAAAGTATTACCGCCCAAAGTCAATATGCTATTGATACGTCATACACCGTAAAAAGCACTTATGGCAAACTAATTAAAAAATATCCTTTTATAAAAATTGCGCAAGGCAATAAAGCAGTCAACGATACACAGATCCAGAATGTAGTGTATTATAATGACACAAAAAGGATGTTGCATTTTGATGCCTTTTTTAATAAAGATAAAAAAAGAAATCCAGGGGTAATCATGATTCATGGTGGCGGATGGAGATCAGGAAATAAAGACCAAATGAAGGTCTTGGCACAGGAAATAACATCAAAAGGTTATTCTTGTTTTGCAATAGAATACAGGTTATCACTCGAGGCAAAATATCCACAAGGGGTTTATGATGTAAAAAATGCGATTAAATTTATAAAAGACAATGCCAAAAGATTTCATGTAGATCCAGACAAAATTGCGGTTTTAGGATGCTCCTCCGGAGGTCAGATGGCAGCTTTGATTGGTACAACAAATGAAGATCTGGCTTTTGAAGATGTCCAATACAAAAGTAAATCTTCTTCAAAAGTACACGCAATAATTGATGTAGATGGAATTCTCGCTTTTAAACATCCCGAATCTCAGGAAGCAGAAATGGCAGCATTCTGGTTAAAGGGAACCTATGATGAGAATCCTGAAAACTGGAAACAAGCATCGGCATTAAGTCATGCTAATAAAAACACGCCGCCAATACTGTTTATCAACAGCAGTTTTGATCGGTTTCATGCCGGAAGAGACGATATGATTGCAATTTTAGATCAGAACAAGATTTATAGTGAAGTAAAAACAATTCAGGATTCACCGCATTCCTTTTGGTTTTTTCAACCCTGGCTGGAACAGACGGTGGTGTATACCACAGAATTTTTAGACAGAATTTTTAAATAATTTAGCATGAAAAAGGACAATGATAATAAGAACAGTTTTATACAAATTTAAAAACGGTAATGTTATGTTTTCTAAAAAAGCAACCAGTATTAAAATATAATGTATGTTTAAATCGACTTTTATAAAAATCAATTTTACCCAAAGTATAATTGTCTTGCTATTGATTTTTAGCAGTAAGCTAGTGGCGCAGGCAAGCGAAACGGCTGTTCTTCCTGATAATCTGAAATGGTCAGAAAGAACCGCACGTACTATTTTAAACAAATACCCAAAAGCATATCAGATCGACGGAACTGAAAAACCAAAATGGGATTATAAAATGGGTTTGGTTTTGTCTGCTTTCGAAAAATTATACCAGAAAACGAACGACAAAAATTATTTTGATTATATCAAAGGATATGCTGATGAACTGATTGATGTAGATGGAAATATTGCCAAGTACGATATAAAAGAATACAATATCGATTGTGCAAATCCGGGGAAATTACTTTTTAATTTATATGATAAAACTAGCGATAAACGATATTTAAAAGTAATACAACAACTAAGGTCTCAACTCGAAACGCAACCCAGAACGGCAAGCGGCGGATTTTGGCACAAACAAATTTATCCTAATCAAATGTGGATTGACGGTTTGTATATGGCAGAACCTTTTTATACACAATATACCATGAAGTACGAAGATGGTAAAGCTTTAGATGATATTGCCAGACAGTTTGAACTGGTTCAAAATCATCTGGTAGATAAAAAAACGGGACTGGTGTATCAGGCTTGGGATGAAAGCAAAGAAATTGGCTGGGCAAATCCGGAAACAGGAACTTCTCCAACCATTTGGGGACGAGGTATTGGCTGGTACATGATGGCTCTTATAGAAACGTTGGATTATTATCCTAAGACGCATCCAAAATATAAAACACTAATTGGATACCTGAATCAAATTGCAAAAAGTGCAGAGCAGTACAAAAGCGCTTCAGGTTTGTGGTATCAGGTGGCTGACAAACCGGATTTGAAAGATAATTATCTTGAATCTTCTTCTTCGGCAATGATTATCTATGCTTTGGCAAAAGGGGCAGATAAAGGGTATTTGGCTTCGAATTATAAAAAGCAGGCCCAGAAATCATTTGATGCCTACCTTAAAGAGTTTGTCAAAAAAGATGATAAAGGACAAGTGACGATTTCAAATGTATCATCGAATGTCGGACTAGGAGGAAAACCATTTCGTGACGGTACAAATGAGTATTATGTAAAAAGTAAAGCAAAAGATTCTAGTTCACCCGCTTTGGCAGCATTTATGCTAAGCGCAATGGAATTAAATAAATAATAACTAAGATTTAGGATATGATAAAAAACAGTAACAAAATATATTCTGCTTTGGTTATACTCGTTTGCCTGATTGTATTTTCAGCTGGTAAAGTGACAGCTCAGCAAACTGCAAAGAAAGGTGTTGTGATTGCTAAAGACTTAAAATGGTCAGAGCGAATGGCGCTTTCTATCCTGAAACGTGATCCAAAATTATGGCAAATTGATAATAACGAAAAACCAAAATGGGATTATAAGCTGGGACTAGTGGCAATGTCTTTTCAGGAGCTTTATAAAAAAACTAATAATCCGGTATATGCCAATTACGTAAAACAATACGCAGAAACGGTTATCAGCAGTTCAGGAGAAATCATGAACTATAAACTCGAAGACTATAATATTGATTATATCAATGCCGGAAAGATTCTTTTTGATCTCTATAAAACAACAAAGGAGGATCGTTATCTTACGGCAATGCAGACTTTGAGAAAACAGTTAGAAACACATCCAAGAACCAATTCAGGTGGATTTTGGCATAAGAAAATCTATCCGTACCAAATGTGGCTTGACGGATTGTATATGGGAACACCTTTTTATGCCAGATATACGGTCGAATTTGACAAGGGAAAAGATTTAGATGATGTTGCCAAACAGTTCGAACAAATACATTTGCATACCATTGATAAAAAGACAGGTTTGCTGTTTCATGCCTGGGATGAAAGCAAACAAATGCCCTGGGCAAATAAAGAAACAGGAACGTCGCCTAATTTTTGGTCGCGTTCGATAGGATGGTACATGATGGCCTTAGTGGATGTTTTAGATTACATGCCAAAAGAACATCCTAAGAGAAAAGAATTAATTCAGTATCTGAATGAAATATCAAAAGCAGTGGCAAAATATCAGGATCCATCGGGTCTTTGGTATCAGGTTACCGATTCAGGAACAAAAGAAGGAAATTATCTTGAAGCATCCGGATCTGAAATGTTTGTTTATGCTTTTGCAAAAGGGGCAAAAAAAGGATATTTACCGGTAAGTTATAAAAAACTGGCTGAGAAAGGTTTTGAAGGCATCGTGAATAAACTAATTGCTGTTGATCCTGATGGAGAAATTCATATCACGAAGGTTTGTGCTAGCGCCGGACTCGGAGGCAATCCGTATCGCGATGGTTCTTATGAATATTATATTAAAGAGAAAATAAAAATTGACAACTCACATGGGTTAGGGCCATTTATTCTGGCAGCATTAGAATTAGAGAAATAGTAGAATTAAATATATTTTAAAATGAAAAATAATAAAAGACAAGGTTATTTTACGTCAGTTATGTTAGTTTGTTTAATGGCTTTTACAAGCTGTAAAGTAACTTCACAGGAACCAGCAAAAAAAGAGATCGTAATTTCTAAAGATTCAAAATGGTCTGATAAAATGGCTTTGACCCTAATGAAACGCCATCCGGAATCCTATATGATCGATGATTCTAAAAAACCAAAATGGGATTATGTTCACGCCTTGGTTTTGCATTCGATCGAAGAATTACACAAGAAAAATCCGGATCCAAGATACAAAGCTTATATCAGAGGTTATGTAGATGAATTAGTACAAAACGACGGAACAATTAAAACCTACGAACTAGACAAATACAATATCGACCTAGTTGTACCGGGGCGTTTGCTTTTTGATATTTATGCTACTTCAAAAGAAGAAAAGTATTTGAAAGCGATGCAATTAGTACGCAAACAAATCTCAGAGCAGCCACGTACTGCAAGTGGAGGTTTCTGGCACAAACAAATCTATCCAAACCAAATGTGGTTAGACGGTTTGTACATGGGAGAACCATTTTACGCGCAATACACCCTTACCTTTGAAGACGGGAAAAGTTTTGATGACATCGCAAAACAATTCGAATTGATTCAATTGCATGCTACAGATCCAAAAACAGGTTTATTGTATCATGCATGGGACGAAAGCAAGCAAATGCCGTGGGCTAACAAAGTTACAGGTAATTCACCAAACTTCTGGTCAAGAGCTTTAGGCTGGTATGTAATGGCACTTGTTGATGTTTTGGATTATATGCCAAAAGAGCATCCAAAACAAAAAGAATTAGTAAAGTATTTGAACAATGCCTGTGCAGCTTTGGCTAAATATCAGGACAAATCAGGATTGTGGTATCAGGTAACCGATAAAGGAGGTCAGCAAGGAAATTATCTTGAAGCTTCAGGATCATCCATGTTTGCTTATGCTTTTGCAAAAGGAGCAAACAAAGGTTATTTACCGGCAAAATATAAAAAATTAGCCAACAAAGCTTTTGATGGTTTAACAACTCAACTCATTACAAAAGTTGATGCTGATGGCGGAATCACACTAACTCATGCCTGTCAGGTTGCAGGTTTAGGAGGAACACCATATCGTGATGGTTCATACGAATATTATGTAAATGAAAGAAAAAAAGACAACGATCCTAAAGCAACCGGACCTTTTATTCTGGCTGCTTTAGAATTGAACAGATAAATTCTTTACAAGGTTTCTTTGGTGATTTCTCCTCCGAAATCACTAAAAGAAATGCAAGAAACCCGATAGGTTTTTATAACCTGTCGGGTTTAATTAAAAAGTAATTATTATCAAAAAATGAAAAACTTAAAAGTCCTCTTTTTTCTTTTATCAGTATTCTCTTTGCAAAAGAATCTGGCACAAGTCTGGGTACCTGACAACGCAGACGGAACCTATACAAATCCTATCATTCATGCCGATTATTCAGATCCTGATGTAGTTCGTGTAGGAGATGATTTTTATATGACCGCATCGTCTTTTAATTGTATTCCCGGATTACCTATTTTACATTCTAAAGATCTTGTGAATTGGAAAATTGTTAGTTATGCACTTGCAAAACAACCTCCCTTTGAGACATTTAATAAAGTGCAGCATGGTAACGGAGTCTGGGCGCCAAGTATTACTTTTCATAACAATGAATTTTATATTTATTATCCGGATCCTGATTTTGGAATCTACATGATCAAAGCCAAAAAAGCGGAAGGACCATGGTCAGAACCTCTTTTGGTAAAAGAAGGAATCGGACTTATTGATCCAAGTCCGTTATGGGATGATGACGGTAAAGTCTATCTCGTTCATGCCTTTGCCGGAAGTCGTGCTCAGATAAAAAGTCTTATCGTGGTTTGCAGTATGAATGCGGAAGGTACAGTTGCCAATAATGACCAAGTTATGGTAATTGACGGCCACGAGAGTGAAGGTACAATTGAGGGACCAAAATTCTATAAACGTAATAATTACTACTATATTTTTGCTCCGGCAGGAGGAGTGGCTACAGGCTGGCAAACGATTTTAAGATCTAAAAATGTGTTTGGTCCTTATGAAAAGAAGAAAGTACTCGAACAGGGAAAAACCGCTATAAACGGTCCGCATCAGGGAGCCTGGGTGCAAACACAAACCGGAGAAGACTGGTTTATTCATTTTCAGGACAAAGGAGCTTACGGCAGAATTGTGCATCTTCAGCCCATGAAATGGGAAAAGGATTGGCCGATTATGGGACAAGACTTTGATAAAAACGGAATAGGTGAACCCGTTACAACTTTTAAAAAACCAAATGTAGGCAAGAAATATCCAATTGAAAATCCTGCAACATCAGATGAGTTTAATGAACCTAAATTAGGTCTGCAATGGCAATGGCAGGCCAATTCTCAAATCAATTGGGGTTTCCCGACGAGTTTAGGTTATTTGAATTTATTCTGTGTAACGACTTTAAAAGAGGATCAGAAAATTTTTGATGCACCCAATTTGTTGTTGCAAAAATTCCCTGCAGAAGAGTTTACAGCCACGGCCAAATTGACTTTTAATACAAGGTTAAACCAAGAATCAACAGGACTTATCATTATGGGATTAGACTACAGTTATTTGAATTTAAAAAATGAAAACGGAAAGCTGTATTTGAATCAGAGAACAGGAACTTTTGATGAAAAAGTTGCAGAGACAGCAACGAAACCTGTTTTAATAGCAAACAATACAATATATCTTAGAGTAACAATTAAAAAAGGCGGAATTTGCAGTTTCTTTTATAGTGCAGATGATAAAAAATATCAGCCAATTGGTTCTGATTTTCTGGCTAAAGAAGGAAAATGGATTGGCGCAAAAGTCGGTCTTTTTGCCTTGAGTGAGAAAGTAACAAATGATTCAGGAAATGTTGCTGTAGATTGGTTTAGAATTACAAAATAAACTTAAATAATGATTCCATTAAAAAAATACATACTACTCGTTTTCTTCAGTGTTTGTTTTAGTATAAATGCTCAGAATACCTATAAAAATTGGCCTGATATCATTCGTAAAAACGATGCTGCCTGGTTTGGTACCGACCAGGCTAAAAAAATAGCTGAGAATGTATTGCTTTATCAACGAGACATTGGAGGATGGCCAAAGAATATCCAGATGCAGCAAGAATTGACTCCTGTTGAAAAAAAGGATTTATTAGCCCTTAAAAAAACGACAGCAGAAACAACCACAGACAATGGAGCAACCTCTCAGGAAATGCTTTTTATGTCAAAAATGTATGCACAGATCAAGGATGAACGCTACAGAGAATCTTTCTTAAAAGGATTAAATTATTTATTTGAAGCCCAATATAAAAACGGAGGATGGCCTCAGTTTTATCCGTTAAAAAAAGGATATTATACCCATATTACTTACAATGATGATTCGATGATAAACATTATGAATATCATGGAACAAGTAAGTGAAGAAACTGATTTTTATAGCATAAAACCATCAAAGGAAATTGTTGAAAAAGCAAAGAAATCTTTTGATAAAGGAATTGATTGTATACTGAAAACGCAGTACAAACAAAATGGTGTTTTAACCGCCTGGTGCGCCCAGCATGATGAAGTTACATTAGCTCCGGCAAATGCAAGGGCTTTTGAGTTAGCATCGCTTAGCGGATACGAATCGGCTAAAATTGTATTGCTTTTAATGAGAATCGAAAAACCTTCGACCCAGATCATTACGGCAGTTAAAAGCGCTCAGGCATGGTTTGAAAAAACTAAAATTACGAATCTTGAAGAGAAACGTGTTTTGAATGATGCCGGAAAGATCATCGACAAAAAGATGATTCCCACCCAAAATGCAGCACCACTCTGGGCGAGGTTTATGGATCTGAATACAAACCAACCGTTCTTTTGTGATCGTGACGGAATAAAGAAAAAATCATTGGATGAAATAGGTGCTGAAAGACGAAATGGTTATTCATGGTATTCGGATGCTCCAAAAGAAGTTCTGAAAAAATATCCTGCATGGGCCATAAAAAACGCAGTAAAAGTTTCATCGGCAGAAAAAACAGATAAGAAAAACAACAATTTTATTACAGTTGCTTTAGATGGTTCGGGTGATTTTACCAAAATTCAGGATGCCATAAATGCAAGCCCTTCTTTTCCTTATGAGAAAGTGACGGTGTTTGTGAAAAATGGAATTTACAATGAAAAAGTGCGAATTCCCGAGTGGAATACGCATTTATCTTTGATTGGTGAGAGTAAAGAGAATACCATTATCACTTTTGATGATAATTTCTCTAGAATCAATTTAGGAAGAAACAGTACTTTTTACACGTCTACAGTTTTAGTTGAAGCCGATGATTTTTCAGCTTCAAATTTAACCATTAAAAATGCCTCAGGCGATAAAGGTCAGGCAATTGCTTTGTCTGTTGTTTCAAATCGTGCAAAGCTTGTAAACTGTAATATTCTTGGAAATCAAGATACATTATATCTCTCAGGAAAAAATGCAAAGCAATATTTTAAAGAGTGTTATATTGAAGGAACAACTGATTTTATTTTTGGAGGTGCAACTGCTTTATTTGAAAATTGCCAGATTCACAGTATTAAAAGTTCTTATATTACGGCTGCTTCAACTCCCCAAAATAACGCTTTTGGGTTTGTTTTCAAAGATTGTAAACTTACCGGGGAACCCGCTGCAACGGCGGTTTACTTAGGCAGACCATGGCGAATTTATGCAAAAACGGTTTATATGAATTGTGATATGGGAAAACACATAAAACCTGAGGGCTGGGAGAACTGGTCGAAACCCGAAGCTGAAAAGAATGCTTTCTATGCTGAATATAATTGCAAAGGTGAAGGATTTCAGCCTGCCAAGAGAGTCTTTTGGTCACACCAACTTCAAGAGAAAGAAGCTCAAGAATATACCATCGAGAATATTTTAAAAGATTCAATTGCCAATTGGTATTCAAAGTAAAAAAAATAGATTTAAAAAAAACAAAAAATATGAATTTTAGACTTCTGATTTTTCTATTGATTTCATGGACTTCTTTTGCTCAGCATCAGCAATTTCCATCCCAAAAAGTAGATTCTATTGTAAAGAGAATTCAGCTTCCTGTCTTTGCATCTTATCAGATTAATGTGGTAAAATTGGGCGCAAAAGGAGATTCTATAACCAATAATAAAGCAGCATTTGATAAGGCGATGGCATTGTGTAAAAAGAACAATGGAGGAACTATTGTGGTACCAAAAGGTATTTATAAAATCAATGGTCCAATTCATTTTGTAAGCAATGTAAATTTAAAAATAGAGAAAGGGGCCAAAATCAAATTCAGTGATAATCCGAAGGATTATCTACCAATGGTTTTAACGAGCTGGGAAGGTACTATGCTCTACAATTACAGTCCGCTTATTTATGCTTATGACTGCTCTAATATTGCCATAACCGGCGAAGGTATAATTGATGGAGAAGGAGGCAAGGTTTGGAAAAGCTTTAAAGCAAAAGAAGGTGCAGGGAAAAACTTAAGCCGTGGTATGAATCATAATGCAACTCCTTTAAAAGACAGAAAATTTGGAGAAGGATATTTTTTGCGTCCCCAAATGATTCAGTTCTTTAACTGTAAAAACATTTTGGTGGAAAATATCAGAATAGAAAATTCACCTTTTTGGTGTTTGCATTTACTAAAATCGCAAAGCATTACTGTGCGTGGAATTAGTTATAAATCCTTAAATCATAATAATGACGGTATTGATCCTGAATATGCTAAGGATGTTTTGATAGAAAATGTGACTTTTGATAACGCAGATGATAACGTGGCCATTAAAGCCGGAAGAGATCACGAAGGCAGAGCAAACGCGGCCACACCAAGTGAGAATATAGTGATCAGAAATTGTAATTTTAAAGGACTTCACGGCGTTGTTATAGGAAGTGAAATGTCAGCTGGGGTTCAAAACATATATGTAGAGAATTGCAAAACCGTAGGGTATTTGAAAAGAGGGATTTATTTAAAGACCAATGCTGATCGTGGAGGTTTTATAAAAAATGTTTTTGTTCGAAATATCAAGCTGGATGAAGTGGAAGATTGTTTGTATATCACGGCAAATTATCATGGGGAAGGTAATGGTTTTCAGTCCGAAATATCCAATATATCATTCTGGGATATTACCTGTAATAAAGCCACAGCATCAGGAATTGTGATTCAGGGATTTGCTGAGAAAAAAGTCACCAATATCTCATTGAACAATATTGATATCAAATGGGCCAAAAATGCGATTTCAAGTACCAATGCAGAGAATGTACTTTTGAACGAAGTTTTTATCGGAGAAAAGGCAACGGTTCCCTCGGCTGCAAAGTAGTTTTTTTAAGGAAAGTTGAAAAAGACAAAACCTGAAAAATGTAGTGAAAGTTAAAAAAAGTTTGTGGTTGCTGTTTTGGCCTAAGGTATAAAACCATAAATTAACCACAATACTTATTGTACTGAGCAAAGTTGAAAGATGCGAGAGTATAATAAAATCAAAAATCAAAAAAATGAAATATTACCTGTTAATTATCTGCTTAATCTCAGTGAGTTGTTTTGCTCAAAAAACTACAATTTATACCATTGGTGATTCAACAATGGCAAATAAAAAAGATCCAGATCGTAATCCAGAACACGGTTGGGGGCAAGTTCTGCAACCTTTTTTTAAGGATAATTTCACCGTTGAGAATAAAGCTGTAAACGGTAGGAGCACTAAGAGTTTTATCAATGAAAAACGTTGGGATTCTATTTATAAAAAGCTAAAAAAAGGAGATTATGTTTTTATTGAATTTGGACATAATGATCAAAAAATAGAAGATTCAACCCGTTATACCAACCCCCATACAACCTATAGATATAATCTTATTCGGTTTGTAAATGAAAGTCGTGAAAAAGGAGCAATCCCAGTATTGCTGAGCTCTATTGCCAGACGAAATTTTAATGAAAAGGGCGTACTGGTTCCCACTCATGGAGAGTATCCATTAGAGACCAGACTAGTAGCGCAGCAGTATAATGTTCCTTTTATTGATCTAGAATATTACACCGAATTACTCGAAGAATCCTATGGACCTGAAAAGTCAAAACAATTGCATTTACACTTTAAAGCAGGTGAAAATCCTTATTACGATAAAGACAAGGCCGATGATACACACCTCTCATTGAAGGGGGCCAGAGCAATTGCACAAATTGTTGTCAATCAAATTAACCAATCAAAGGATCCTTCTTTGGATAAACTTAAAAAAGCAATCAAATAAAGATTGTTTTGTGGTGCTTAAGACTTCTTTTTTTACCAGGTAAAAATTATAAAAAAGGCACATTTATTAGTGCAATAAAAGAGATTCAGATTTTAAGGTCAAAGGCTATTTAAGCAATGATTTTTTTCTAATGATCTTATTTGTTTTGTCTTTGCAATCCTGTTTTAATTCATTGTTTTCTTTTATGTATTCGCAAGGGAATATAATATCGCTTAGGACGCTTTTTGTTTTATGATCGATATAAGTTATTGTATAATTAGAGCTATGACGTTGCTTTGCTAAAACAACGGTAATACCTTGTTTTTGTAGCATTTTAATTAGTTGGTTTGTCGATACGGATCTTATTGAGTACAAATCCACAATTTTTTTAATCCTTATTCTCTGAGCGGTACTTTTTATTGTATTTATTTTAAATTTGTTCTCCAGAAATTTCAATGTAGGTTTGTTTTGTATATCACTCGCTTTAATAGGCATGCCTATAGGTTTTCCCTCTTCGTTTAGTATTTTATATAATAATCCTCCATTGCGGAATATTATTGAACTCTCTCTGCATCTGTCAGCCATAATATTGTACAGACTTAAGACTGCGTTAAGTTCGGACAAATTTGTACAGGAGTATTTATTCAAAACAAAATTAATAACACTTGATATGGCTTTTTTTGATTCCATTTTACCATAACAAGCTTTGCTAATATTTGTGAAAGGCAGAGTAAATTGATTTGTTTTTATTTTACTTACAGCAGGAACCAAATCAAAGAGTTTTTCAATATCTTTTCTTGCCGGTTCGGACTTTTTAATGGCGATATTATGCATATAGATCTGCTTGCCGTCTCTTTGAATATTAGTAGTGATCACATGTAAATGTTGATGCCCGGAGTCATAATGTTCGTATACTAAATAAGGTTGTTTTGCAAAACCAATTCTTTGCATATAGCAATTGGTTATGCTCAAAAGTTTTTCTCTGGGATGCTCTTCCAGGGAAGAGAAATTTAGCGATATATGTACTGTATTTTGTTTTGCAATTTCATTCAATTTCATCCTTCTGGTAAAACGTTCTAATTTTATGGCAGCGTTTATCTTCTCGAGGTCCACAGGAAAATTAACCGCGCCGATGCACTGGGCTAGTCCCTTTGTGACTTTGTTTTCGTTGTAGGTGATAGTTCTGTGTATTGAATTATTTATTTTTATGATTGTAACCATTTGTCTATAATTTTTTCAATTTGCATTTTAATTTCTTCAATTCTCTGATTAAGATTCTTTATTGCTATTTCCAGTCCTGAGATTGATACAACATCGTGATTAATTTGTTGGTGTTGACTTAGTTTTTCCAGAACTTGGGACGCATTGTTTCTAACGGTATTGATCTGATTGTTAAGTTCTGCTATTTCTTCTATCAAATCATCTAAGGATTGATTTCGGTACAATATCGTTACAGGCTTATCAGATAATCGTTTTCGTATATACTCACTTACCGTATGGCAGGTGCTTTTTTTGCATTGACTTTGAATTTCAAAATATTGATTAATTGGTAAGCCTACATAAACACCTCGAATTCTATTTAGATCATCTTTTATCATCATCTTTTTATTTTAAGTGATTTTATTGCTAATGGATAAGTAAAGATTTACGTATGTTTTTTATACCTTTTAATTGAATTTTTATTATGATATCTGGAATTATTGTTATTTTTTAAGTACCATATAAGACAATTCTGGATCACTTACAAGACGATCGATTTCATAATGTACAATGTCCTGAATGTCTTGCTTTATTTGAAGATAGTTTCTCTGTATTATCTCGTTATTTAACTTGCGTACAATGGGAATTTCTCTATAATTTTCAGATTCGTTTTCAAGCGCATTATGATCATTTAGTATCTCACTATGGAATGCCTTGAGCTTTATTTTACAATTTGGATCATCGGCTACCATTCCAACGAACTCGCCAGAGCTTAAAGATGAAATTTTGGAGGCTGGAACAGCTAATTCTAATTGTTTGGAACGACTCACAGAAGTATCACCACTGTTTATAGAAAAGCTTTCCCTATCCTGCATGATTTTACCGACTCGCTCTGATAATTGTTTGGCTGTATCTCCTGTAACCTGGCCACTTATGATATTTCCTGCGATGTTCATAATAACATCGGCCTGTTCGCGGCCATAATCCTTTCGAAGCTGACTAAAATCCTGCATTCCCAGACATGTGGCTACTTTATTGCTTCTGCCCGTGGCAATTAGACTGTCAATATTATTGAGATAAATAGTGGGGAATTCGTCAAATACAAGACTGCTCTTTTGTTTTCCTTTCTGGTTTACCAATTTCAATAATCGATTTACATATAGAGATAGTACAGCTCCGTAAATCTGTATTTTTTGAGGATTGTTGCCCATACAAATAATCTTTGGATCCTCAGGGTTATTGATATCCAAAGTAAAGTCGTTACCTGAGAGCACATAATAAAGTTGTGGGGAGGAGAGTCTTGCCATGGCTACTTTAGCCGAGGCAATTTGACCCTCTAGTTGCTCCATTACATCATTTAGGTAGGCATTGATAAAAGGATTAATCAAGACCTCTATTTCCTTTTCAGTTCGAAGAAGGGTAAAGAGATCATCGTAGTCTACTTGCATAAGCTCAATTACGTGAGGTAATGTACAGTATTGACCTTCCTTGTATTTTTTCAAGTACCATATTATAGCTGTTAAAAAGTTAATAGGGGATTCAACAAAAAAATCTCCTTGACGTTTAATCCACTCTCTGTTGAGTCCCAGTAAAATAGTGCGGGCCGATTCAGAAGAGTCTGTAATATCAGTCATGGCTGAGGGAACCAAAGGATTACAGCGATGCGAACGAGAGAGATCATCAAAATTGATACTGTAAAATTTTGGACAAATGAGATAATGTGCTTTGTATTCAAGCCATGTATTATAGGCAATTATGGTAAGATCATCGTATTTGAAATCATAAACAAACATGGCAAAACCTTTTCGGATGTGCTGGGTAATGACATGGCGTATTACAAAATAGGATTTACCCGAACCAGGACTACCCAATACTAAAAGAGCTCGAAAGGGATTGATGATATTGATCCAGCTTTTTCGAACTTTGTCCTTAAGATGATATTGCGCGGGAAGATTCACTGAATACTCGTTTTCCAGAAGTCTTTCTTCTTGAGGGAAAGTTTCGTTTTCTTCATTAAAAATATCGTCTGAATTGAGCTTTTTGTTTATAATGCGCGATAGAATAGTACCTGCTGTGAGAAGGAAAATAAATCCCGTAGCAGTTATGACAATATAGAGAAGTGCAATATTGGAGCTTTGCCATTTTAAAAACAGCAAGAGATAACTCATGAAAAAAAGCAGCAGTCCTGAGCCAAGCCACAGAAAAGCGGTCTTGTATTGAAGTTTTTCATCTTTTCTTCCTTTGACTCCTAAAAGGGAAATCAACAAAAAGCCGAAACAAAGCAATTTGGAGAGGTGGAAGTTATCAAATAACCCCGTACGGGTAATAGTGCCAAGGATCGTGTCTGCGAACTCATTTACAAGATGCCACTCTGTAAATGCGCTATAGGTATAATAGTAAAAGTGCAAACACAAAAGAACAATACTTATGAGTCTTGTCATATCTAGTATTTTCCTTAGTGCCTGCTCGTTTTCTCCAGTTTGCATCGCCATTGATTTAGAGGTTAAGGTTAGTAGATTGTTAGATAATGTAAAGCCCCAAGAATGTGCTCACTCTTAAGTTTTATTCTTTTTCAATACTATTTGATGGTAAGGGTAAGATTTATAACTAAGGACTTTATCCTATCGTTTAATACCTGGTTTTGTCTTTTTTGAATTTGTTTGCCGTGAATTTATCATCCAATCATTTAGATCTTTATGCTCTTTGTAAAGAGCGCTCTGGTCATGGTATTTTCTACCCCAGTCAAGGGCACGCTTAGTAGCATTTTGTCCAGGCACGTCCTGATCTAGATAAAGTTGTACTAATTTGTGTTTTTCCATAAATGGTCTGGCTTTATCCAGAAATGAAATCGAGTTTAGAATTAAAAAATTCTCTTTTTTTTCTTGAAGACCGTAATTCATGGCTTTGTAGGATAAAAAATCCATAAATCCCTCAAAGACCACTACTTCTTTATTGTTATTATCATAAGATGTTATCCCTTTGGGGGAGCTACTGGATTTGAAATAAGGATTTCGAATTTCGAATCCTCCCAGATCGTTTTTAAAACCGATGCCGTAATAATTATGATCCCTTATACTGTAACTGAGCTCTGAGCAAAATTTAAAAGCAAGTCCAAGGGGAATCTTTCTTTGCTTCAGATATTCTAAAAGGACAGTAGACTGCAAAGGTTTTTCTCTTAGTATGGTAATTTTTGATTGCTGTTGCTCTGGGATATCCAGGACAGGAACTGGTGAATGATATTGGGTACTATTTCCGCGATGTTCTTTTAAGAATTCTCCAATGGAGCATTTAAAAAAAAGTATACCAAAGTCAATGATATTGCCTCCTTGTCCCATTCCATGATCGTACCATCTATTGAGTCTTCGGTTGATTTTAAAAGAAGCAGTTTTCTCATTGCGAAGTGGTGAGAGGTACCAATAATCATCATGCACTACCTTAGAGGGTTCAAATCCTAAGGAGTGTAAATAAGAAACCATATCCAATGTCTTTACATCGTCTAAGGATAGATGATCGTTACTGAAATTCATAGTCACATTATATGAGGTTGATCATTCAAATACAACTACGAAATTAACTTAGATATAAATGCTGTACAATCCTCAGTATATTATCACTGGGTTAGGCTAGGCAAGGATTAATATATCGTTTAAGTTTGGTCTTGTGGGACCTCGACTGGACAAATTTCTATAAATTTTATGGAAGATTTAAAGAGATTGGCTTACTACATATAGTGTCTGCCTTTCATTGACTCTAAGAATTTGGTTTAGATGTCGTGTTGGGGATTGATCCAAATAATGCGTGCTAAGATATTGCAATTTATAACACGTAACATTTGCAAGATCTTCACGTCTAATGGTTACAAACCGCTTCAAAAAGCAGACTTATTCTACACTTCAATAAAATAATAATCAAAATGGTCAAGAAAATACCTGTAATTATAGTATTACTACTATCACTGCTAACCTATAATTGTTATTCTCAATTGCAGACATTAAGTGGAAGAAAGCTGAATTCAGAAGACCTTGATAAGTATATCAAGAAACAAATGGATTCTCTCGCTATCTCGGGTTTATCATTTGCACTTATCAATAACGGCAAAGTCGTTTACCACAGGTCATTTGGTGTAACCAGTGAACAAACCAAATTGAAAGTTAATGATCAGTCGATATTTGAAGCAGCATCCATGTCTAAAACTGTCTTTGCTTATTTTGTGCTTAAAATGGTTGATAAAAAGCTTTTAGATTTGGATACGCCCTTATATCGCTATTTGCCCTATAAAGACATTGAAAAAGATGAACGTTACAAATTGATCACCGCCCGGATGGTTTTATCGCATACCACCGGATTTCCTAACTGGCGATATTTTGACAAGCGTGATGAAAACCGTTATAAGTACGGTGAATTGTATCTTAAGTTTACTCCTGGGACAGAATTTGCTTATTCTGGTGAGGGTTACCGCTACCTATCGCTGGTTATTGCTCATTTGAACGGATTATCAATACAGACATTGGATCCTCTTTTCCAAAGAGAGGTTGCTGCACCATTGCATATGAAGCATGCATGGTTTAGTGGTAACAATTACATAAGTAATCATAAAGTTCAGGGACATGTAAATGGAAAGGTCTCTCACAAGAGTTGGCCCACCTCTTTTCCCGAGCAAGACTCTACTTGGTTCGATGCTGCGGGTGGATTGCATACGGAAGCTGCAGATTTTTCAGCTTTCCTGATTGGTTTGATGAAAGGCAAGGGTATCTCTAAATCCCTTGTGAATGAAATGTTTAAACAGCAAGTTGCTTTAGACAAAAGATCACCCCATTACCTCGTAAATGGGGATACTGGCTGGGGTTTAGGCATAGCGATACGGCCAGTTTCCTTTGGAACCATATATGAGCATGGAGGCAACAATGGCGACTTCCAGTCAGGATTTAAGATTAACAGAGCCAATCAAAATGGGTACGTTTTTTTTACAAATTCTGATCAGGGGGTTATGTTCAACAATAAAATAGCCGACTTATTAATTAATTAGATATAAAAAATCTTGCGGAACACTTTTTTATCAAATCCAAAGTAAAGGCAAATGCCTCTGATTTTGCGTAATATTGTCTAAAAAATAAACCTGATCAAAATAAGGGATGTTTTTCAGTGCCCTCGAGAAATCTGAAGCTTTTTTCTTAGTAGCAGTAATAGGACTCGGACCGTAATTAGTCAATTCGTTTTTTCTATAAATTTTAAAGCATTATTTGTTTAAGCTAATTAAGTCGAGTTTTGATTTAAAATGTGCTTCTTCAAGTTGTACTTTACCTGTAGCTCAAATCCATTTTACTTTGTCCATAGCTAAGAAATTAATTTCGAGAGTTGGAATTAACATTATTGATTTTTATGAAGTTACAATTGGACTATATAAAAATTTAGAATTAAATCACAGGGAACAAAACGTAAATTGCATACATCTGGGATGGCAGTTTTCTTGTAGCTGGAGATGTGCCATGATTCTGCCACAAAATTTAAACTGGTGAAATATTGATAAAAAACCGCCTTAACTTTTTGTGGTAAAAAAGGTATCCATCAATTCTTAACAAATTTTAAAACTGCTTTAAGTTTTTGTAGAAAAAGATCTGACCTAAAAAAAATCAATAAGATATTCATTTTTACCAGCCTCCTTTTAGCCCTTCTTTTAGAGCATTATTATATTTCTCCAAATCAAAGCTGTACAAGTCAGGAGCTTTATGTGCACCGCCTTTTCGAGATTCATCGAGTTTTGTTAGAATATCATAACGAAGAAATTTTCTATAAAAATTACCTCTATTTAGTTTTTTTCCTAAAATACCTTCATATAATTTTTGAAGTTCCGGCATTGTAAATTTCTCAGGAAGAAGATTATAGCCGATAGGATGATGGTTTACCTGTTCACGCAATGTTAGCAGTGCTTTCTCAAAGATAGCCCTGTGATCCATCATAAATGATGGAAGATTATCAATGGAATGCCATTCAACCGTACTTGAAAATTCATCAATAACAAGACTAACCTTGGAGTATTCTGCCAAGGCGTAATAACCTATTGATATAAATCGTTGCTTGTACCAAATGCTGTCGTCATACTCGGAAAAAGCATCTTCAGAACGATTCCTGTCTCCAAAAGTATGAAACTGATGCAGGTAAATATTTTCGGTTCCGGTTCTGTCTTTTAAGATACGAACTGCCGCCTGATCAACATTTTCTGTTTTTTCTACGTATCCTCCTGGAAGTCCCCATGCATCCATATCTTTCATCTTTAATAATAAAACATGGAGTGAATGTTGATGAAAACTGAAAATAACACTGTCAATAGAAAGTGTTGGAATATACTTTTCCCAAGCTTCTTCGGACTCGATTTGGAGAAATTTTTTAAATTCCATAAGCTATAATTAGCCTCAAATTTAATCTTTTTAATTACTACAAGCCAAATTGTTTAAATTTTTTCTGACAATTTTTTGGACCTTACAAAAAAGAACTATCGCGTTTACTTTTTTTATTTTACTTCAAGAATTTTCAAATCCATTTTTTCTAAAAAATCCTTTTTTTTCAATGATTACAGTACTTTACGCAAACGAGATAGTTTTTTTTAGTTCAATTCCCAACTCGTTAATAATATTTGTCATTCTTTGGTTATATGATATTTAATGGTTAGTTATGATACGATTATGAAATTTTTTCATGGTTTTATTTGTTGATATCAGAAAATGTTTTTAATATTGCTTCATA
Source organism: Flavobacterium aquidurense (assembly GCF_002217195.1). Classification (NCBI taxonomy): domain Bacteria; kingdom Pseudomonadati; phylum Bacteroidota; class Flavobacteriia; order Flavobacteriales; family Flavobacteriaceae; genus Flavobacterium; species Flavobacterium aquidurense. The sequence continues at coordinate 134,469 of NZ_MUGR01000036.1, forward strand.
TTGAAGCAATGAAATTATATTCTTACTTAACTAACTAACCACTTATGAAAAAAATGCTAATCTCAGCACTCTGTATGGCTGTTTTTCCGACTTTTGATGCTTACTCTCAAGAGGATAAAAAACAGGAAAAAGCAACTGATTCAATTAAAAAAATCACCAAAATTGTCGAGACAGATACCAAAGAAGAAAAAAACAGAAATGTCATGCTTAATGCGGCCAATAATTCAGGTCCACGTGATGTAAATATCGGATTGCCATCAACGGTGGGTGGAATCACCATTCAAGAAAATGATTTACCGGTTGTGTATTATTTTTGGCCAGAATTGCCAAACAGAACCTGGAGACAAAGCAAAAGTTTAGATCGCACAGGCTTGCTTAAAATTGGAGAAGCAGCCATTACAACTGGAGATTTGGGTTTCGCAGTAAACTCATATACTAGGCTAGGAACTGATAAATTAGAAATCAATGGTAATTTTTCAGGATCAAGTTTCGGTTGGATGAAAGGAGATCTTAATGTCTCTGGGCCATTGGCAAAAGGATGGTCGTACACTATGGGGGCTTACGCTAATTTTGATCCAAATTCTTTTGATTTAAAATTTGCCAAATATTCAGACAGAACTCAAATTTACAGAGCGGGCTTAACCAAGAAATTTAATAACGGAAAGGGGCAGATTAGCTTTTTGTATAAATATGCAAACTCGGCTTCTTTAACGAATTATGCCGTTTTTAGATATAAGGAAGGTGGAAAAGTTGAAGAGTACAATGATTTTAAAATTGGTCGTGATTCATACATTGTCAATGACGGAACCATGAAATTTAAAGATATCCTTACAGGAGAAACCAAATTTGCTGATATGGGTGGAAGTGATGCAGCAACAACTTCTCACACCTTTGATATCTTAGGAAATTATGATTTGGCAAACGATTGGAAATTCAATTTTTCAACTCGTTTTAGAACATCAAGAGCTTCGCAGTTAATTGCAATTCCGCTAAGTATTTTTCAGGCAAATCCAGCAGATAATTTTACATATGAAGCTTCTGGTCAGCCTTATGTAGGAAATGTAAATTCGATGTTAGGTTTGTATACAGACGGAACACCAACAACAAGTTTTTTATCCCGATTTGAAATTAAAAAAAATGTTGAAAAACACAAATGGAGATTCGGATTACTAGAATATTACTATAATGTAGACGAGTTTACTTCAAGCCGTTCTTTCTTTAACCAAACCGTAAGTGCAAATCCCGACAAATTGGTTCGTAATACTCCGGGAGGAACTTCAAATACAGATGCTGACGGATTTTATAACTACAATGTTGGTGGAGAATACCACAATGGATTCGAGAACAAATTATCAGGTTATTTCTCTGATAACTGGACCGTTTCAGACCGTTTGACATTGGCTTATGGTATCAATTTAAGATACCATAAACTAAAAGGAGATTATTACCAAACGCCAAGAACTCCAAATTTGGTTTTTGATCCAAGCCAGAAATCGTATTTTGATAACAACTGGTTTCATTTAGGAGGTTCGATCAATGCTATTTATAAAGTAACAAAAAGTGCCGGAATTTTAGCAGATTTCACTTATACCGAAAAAAATGGACAACTAGAGAGTTATTCAGGATCTGTAGCGCCCAATTTGGCTAAAACCAAAAGTCCTTTGGCTGCTTTTGGATTGTACTATAATCAGGATAAATTTAGTGTAGTTTCTCAGGCAACTTATTTGACCAGAAACAATTATCAGGCACGATTAAATTTAGTAAATCCAGCAGATGGAAGTCAGTCAGAAGTGGCTACCGTTTTTTACGATATTCAAACTTTAGGATGGACAACTGATATTGTAGCCACTCCGTTTAAAGGATTTAATCTTCATTATCTGATTACTTTTCAGGATCCGGTGTATAAAAATTATGATTTCTCTGCTTTTGGTAACAACTATTCTTATAACGATAAAAACGTATTAGAAATCTCTAAAGTATTAATGGAAATTGATCCAAGTTATACCTATAAAGATTTCAAGGTTTGGGCAAGTTTTCGTTATTTCAGTAAGCAGTACGCTAATCTTACCAATGCGCTATTCTTTGCCCCAAGATGGGAAACCTTTGGAGGGGTAAATTACAAAATCAACGATCACTTTGATATTGGTCTAACAGCTGTAAACTTTTTAAACCAAACCGGAGCAAAAGGAGCGATTAGTGGAGCTGAATTAATTACAGATGCTTCAGCTTATTACGATCAGCTTTTGGTAGGATCTTACATTCGTCCGTTTACTTTAGAAGCCTCCCTTAATTTCAGATTCTAAAATTCATTTTATGAAAAAAATAATCATAACTGTCGGTTTCGCTTTTTTTATAAGCGTTACAGTACAAGCTCAGCAGGAAAACTTTACCATTATTAAAAATAATAAAGGTGCCGATTTGGGATATTCTCCCGAATCTGGCATCAAAATTATAACCGTAAGCGCAAAGAAATTTAAAGATTTAAACAAAAACGGGAAACTGGATAAGTATGAAGACTGGCGTCTTTCGGCAGACGAAAGAGCTAAAGATTTAGCTTCTCAAATGTCAGTAGAACAAATTGCAGGATTGATGTTATACAGTCGTCATCAGGCTTTACCGGCAGGAATAGCGGGTTATAATGCAGGAACTTATAACGGAAAAGTATTTCCGCAAAGCAATGCTAAAGCGTATGATTTAACGGATCAGCAAAAGGCTTTTTTGAAAGAAGATAATCTTCGCCATGTTTTGATCACAAATGTAGAAAGTCCTGAAGTAGCTGCTTTATGGAACAACCAAATGCAGGCTTTTGTAGAAGGAATTGGTCTGGGAATCCCGAGTAATACCAGTACAGATCCGCGTCATAATGCAACTGTTACCGCAGAATTTAATGCTGGAGCAGGAGGAACAATCTCAATGTGGCCCGATGGTTTAGGAATGGCATCAACTTTCGATCCCAAAATTGTAGAACAGTTTGGTCAAATTGCTGCTAAAGAATATCGTGCGTTAGGAATTGCAACGGCCTTATCTCCGCAAATCGACTTAGGATCAGAACCAAGATGGTACAGGATTTCGATGACCTTTGGCGAAAGCCCAGCCTTAACCAGAGATATGGGACGTGCATATATTGACGGATTTCAAACTTCATACGGAAAAGACGAAATCAAGGATGGTTGGGGTTATAAAAGTGTAAATGCAATGGTAAAACACTGGCCAAGTGGTGGTGCTGAAGAAGGTGGACGCGACGGCCACTGGGCTTACGGAAAATTTGCCGTTTATCCAGGAAATAATTTGCAGCAGCATATAGATCCGTTTATCAATGGAGCTTTCAAACTAAAAGGAAAAACAAGCAAAGCTTCGGCGGTTATGCCTTATTATACAATCACTTTTGATCAGGATAAAAAATACAACGAAAACGTAGCCAACGGTTACAGCAAATATATCATTACAGATTTATTGAGAGATAAATACGGTTATGACGGCGTAGTTTGTACAGATTGGCTGGTAACTGGCGATGAAGGAAAAACACCAAATCTTTTTGCCGGTAAACCTTGGGGGGTTGAGAATCTTTCGATTGTAGAAAGACACTATAAAGCTATTGTTGCCGGAGTAGATCAGTTTGGAGGAAACAATGATAAAAAGCCAGTTCTGGAAGCGTACCAAATGGGAATCAAAGAATTTGGAGAACCTTTTATGAGGGCTCGTTTTGAAAGATCTGCTGTTCGATTATTAAAGAATATTTTCAGGGTTGGACTTTTTGAAAATCCATATTTGAATGTTGCCGAAACAAAAGCAATTGTTGGAAATCCTGAGTTTATGAAAGAGGGTTATCAGGCTCAGTTAAAATCGGTTGTAATGTTAAAAAATAAAGCTTCGGTTCTTCCATTAAAAGAAAAGAAAACAGTTTTTATTCCGAAGATTTATACGGCTTCTACAAAAGATTGGTGGGGCGTTGCAAGTCAGCCAAAATTGGAATATCCGGTAAATTTAGAATTGGTTAAGAAATATTACAACGTAACCGAAGATCCATCAAAAGCTGATTTTGCTATTGTTTTTGTAACTAGTCCACAGAGTTTAGAAGGTGGTTATGATTTAAAAGACAGAACAAACGGAAGCAACGGTTATGTGCCAATTTCACTTCAATACACAACTTATACTGCAACAGAAGCCAGAGCTAAAAGTATCGCTGCCGGAGATCAGGTTATTGACCCCACAATTAAGGACAGAACCTATAAAAACAAAACAGTAACAGTTGCTAACACAATGGATTTGAGAACAATTCTTGACACCAGAGACATGATGAACGGAAAACCGGTTATTGTTTCGGTAACAGCGTCTAAACCTATGATTTTTAATGAATTTGAAAAACAGGTAGACGGAATTATATTGAATTTCGGAGTTTCTACCCAAGCGGTTCTGGATATTATTTCGGGGAAATCAGAACCATCAGGACTGTTGCCGGTTCAAATGCCGGCAAATATGGAAACAGTTGAAAAGCAATTTGAAGACGTTCCTTTTGATATGGTTTCGCATAAAGACAGCGAAGGAAATCTTTACGATTTTGCCTTTGGACTAAACTGGAAAGGTGTTATAAAAGATGCCAGGACGGAAACTTATAAGAAACAGTAATTTTTTTATGCCAGAAAGGCGCGAAACTTACAATAGAAGAAGATCTGTCGTGTCTCTCGCAGATTGAGCAGATTTAAATTTATAAATAAATAATGTGCGCTTATGAGCCTTAATATTTTTTAAATCTGAGTGAAACACAAAAAAAGGAGTGTCTTGGTGCCTTTGCAGATTAAATTAAACTTAATACCACAAATCATAATGAAAAATAGAATCACAGTATTAGTTGCTTTTTGCTTGCTTTTATGCACAGCAGCAAAAGCGCAGCAAACCGTAAAATTATATTCAGGAAAAGCTCCTGGGTCTGAGAACTGGACACAAAAAGAAGCTCAAATGTATTCGGATCTTTTTAAGACCGAAGTGGTTTATAATGTAACGAATCCATCTTTGTTGGTTTATCAGGTTCCAACGGGCGTTAAGAATACAGGAACGGCAATTGTAATTGCGCCAGGCGGAGGTTTTCAGAGTTTGTCTATTGATAGAGAAGGAAAAGAATTAGCGGAAATATTGAACAAAAAAGGAATCACCGCTTTTGTTTTAAAATACCGTTTGAATAAAACTCAAAGTAATGATCCGGCTAGAGAAATGATGGAGAAATTAAAAGATAGGGCTGCTTTCGAAAAAAGCTCTTTAGCTACTATAAAATTAGCGGCAGAAGATGGAAAAAATGCTTTAAAATATGTTCGTGACAATGCTTCAAAATACGGAATCGACACAAAGAAAGTGGGAATTATTGGGTTTTCAGCAGGAAGTACAGTTGCGATGGAAACGGTTTTAGAGAATTCAGTAGACCAATTACCGGATTTTGTTGCCAATATTTATGGAGGTCCAAGACCGGAACTTTTAACCGTTGCAACTCCGCTGAAGAAAATTCCAATGTTTTTGTGCGCAGCCAGCGATGATCAGTTAAAACTGGCACCAAGAAGTATTCAGATGTACAATAAATGGCTGGAAGCAGGACAAAGTGTCGAATTGCATATGTACTCAAAAGGCGGTCACGGCTTTGGAACAGGAAAACAAAACCTGCCAGTAGATTCCTGGGAAACCCGTTTTGAAGAATGGCTTACACTACAAGGATTTCTAAACTAATCTTTCCCTTTAATAAAGAGACTATTTAAACTATCTATATATGAAACATACATTTATAAAAACAGCAAGAGTTACGCTTTTGACAGCATTAGTGCTTTCTAATTTGTCCTGGAATACTCCTAAAAATGAAACGAATCCGCCGGTTTTAACGATCAAAGGATTTAAATTTTTCGATTTAAACAGAAACGGAAAATTAGATATTTGGGAAGATACACGTCTTTCTAATGATCAAAGAATTGATGCCATCATCAAACAAATGACCAATGCAGAAAAAGTAGAATTGCTTATCGGAACCGGAATGCCGGGTATCGAAGTTCTCACTGGCCCTGTTGGAGATTCTAAACAAGGTTTGGTTCCCGGAGCAGCGGGCGGAACTGCTGCTTTCGAACGATTCGGAATTCCTGCAACAGTTGTAGCCGATGGTCCTGCGGGTTTAAGAATTGCACCAACCAGAGAAAATGATTCAAAAACCTATTACGCAACGGCATTTCCGGTAGGAACTGCTTTGGCTTCAACCTGGAATAAAGCACTTTTAGAAGAAGTCGGAAAAGCAATGGGTAATGAGGTAAAGGAATATGGTGTGGATGTTTTATTGGCACCGGCTTTGAATATTCAAAGAAACCCCCTGAACGGAAGAAACTTCGAATATTATTCTGAAGATCCGTTGATTTCAGGGAAAACTGCAGCAGCAATTGTAAACGGAATCCAGTCGCAGGGAGTGGGAACTTCAATCAAGCACTTTGCAGTGAATAATGAAGAAACCAACCGTTTAACAATCAATGCCCACGTTTCTGAAAGGGCCATTAGAGAAATTTATTTAAAAGGTTTTGAAATCACGGTAAAAGAATCGCAGCCCTGGACGGTAATGTCATCTTATAATAAACTGAATGGCGAATATACTTCTGACAGAAAAGATTTGCTAACAGAGGTTTTAAGAAACGAATGGGGTTTTAAAGGAATTGTTATGACAGATTGGTTTGGTGGTTTTCCGGGTTTTGAATCTATCAAAGACGGATCAAATTCAGATGTTGTCAAACAAATGATTGCTGGAAATGATTTGTTAATGCCGGGAATTCCTGTTCAGAAAAAAGCATTATTAGAGGCTTTAAACTCGGGTAAATTATCTCAGGAAGTGGCCAATACAAATGCGAAAAGAATTTTAGAATATATTTTTCGTACGCCAACTTTTGCAAAATACAAATACAGTGACAAACCCAACCTGACAAAAAATGCTGAAGTGACAAGAAATGCTGCGGCAGAAGGAATGGTTTTGCTTAAAAACACCAATAATACATTGCCTTTTGCTGACAAGCAAAAAGAGGTTTCTGTATTTGGAGTGACTTCTTATGCCTGGATTACAGGAGGAACAGGAAGCGGAAGTGTAAATAATAAACACACCGTTTCTCTTTTAGAAGGATTAACCGCAGCGGGTTACAAATTAGACAAAGAATTGATTGACTTGTATAAACCACACGCTGAAAAAGAAGTAGTAGCCGAAAAAGAAAGAAGAAAAGTAAGAGGGATTTTGGCTTTGCCGGAAAGACTTCCAGAACTAAAAATGGATGATGCCTTTATTGCTAAAAAAGCGGCAAGTTCAGAAATCGCGTTTGTAACTCTGGGAAGAAATTCAGGAGAAGGCGGAGACAGGGTTGTGGATAATGATTTTAATATGGCCAATGAAGAGATTGAAATGCTGGATAAAATTTCAAAAGCTTTTCATGCTAAGGGCAAAAAAGTAGTGGTTATTTTAAATATTGGCGGTGTAATCGAAACAGCATCATGGAAAGGCAAAGTTGATGCTATTTTACTGGCGTGGCAACCCGGTCAGGAAGGCGGACATTCTGTTGCAGATGTTGTTTCAGGAAAAATAAATCCGTCTGGAAAACTAACGATGACTTTCCCTGTGAAATATTCTGATACACCATCAGCCAAAAACTTCCCTGGGCTTCCAGCTGATAATCCAAAAGAGGTAACTTATGAAGAAGGTGTTTATGTAGGATACCGTTATTTTAATACTTTTAATATTAAACCATCTTATGAATTTGGTTTTGGAAGTTCATACACGACTTTTGATTATACTAATGTAAAATTAAGTTCACCAACTTTTACAGATAAATTGACTGTTTCTGTTACGGTAAAAAATACAGGAAAAATGGCCGGAAAAGAAGTTGTTCAGGTTTACCTTTCGGCTCCTGCAAAATCTATTGATAAACCAAAAGAAGAACTAAAAGCTTTTGGTAAAACAAAAGAATTAAAACCGGGAGAAAGCCAAACGTTGCAATTGACTTTATCGCCAAAAGATCTGGCTTCATTTTTAGAGAGCAAAAGCGCCTGGATTGCAGAAGCAGGGGCCTATAAGGTTTTTGTAGGAGCTTCATCTTTAGATATTAAAAAATCAGTTGAATTTTCGGTTGCAAAAGAAATTACAGTAGAAAAAGTGAAGAAATCTTTCGCATTAGATTCGAAGTTTACAGAGCTTAAGCCGTAATTATTAGTTAATTATAGTTAGTAAAAAGCCTTTGAAACAATTTGTTTTGAAGGCTTTTTTTTGCGTGATTATGTCACAATTTTATTATTCTCAGGTTTTAAAAATTTAATATTTTGTTCCATAACATAACTTTTAATTACCAGTCAATTTTAGACTATTTTGACAATAGAAGTACAAATGTTTCAGCAGAATCTTTTAATGCAAAAATAAAAATGTTTAGATGTAAATTTAGAGAATTGAGAAATATAGGTTTCTATTTATTCAGATTATATACGCTTGTTGCTTAATCCCTAACTATCCTTTTCCCTAATTTATCTTATGAATTTCGTCTCCATTTGAGTAAAAAAAACGCAAAAAAATGTTTTTAACAAACAATTCATTAATTCCTTTTTACTAAAGGCTAGTAGATTAGTTAAGTCAAATGCTCTAATTAGGAGCATTATTGTACTGGTGTTTTAGGATTCCCTATAATGGATTAAAAATTCTAATCGAGAAGTTTACCATTATTAAAACAAAGCTGCTTTAGCAAGACGTTAATACAAGAATATTAATGTTATTTGTCTGGCAGGGTAATTATTAATCTTTTTATTTTCCTTTTTTCTTGGCATGCCAATATATTTTGGTTAAATTGTATATCCAAAAAAATGATCTATGAAAAAATTAGCTATTCTATTATTACTTATCTGTGTTTTTATTTCCTGTGAAAGTAAAAAAGAACTTGAACTCCAAAATAGGGAAAAAGCTGTGATTATAAAAGAAGAGGAATTTAAAAAGAAAGAGGCTGACTATAAAACTTTATTATTGATGCGGGACAGTTTAGCTGCTTTAAAAAATACCATTAATGAGAATAGCGACTTAATTAAGAAGTGGCCCGAATTCCTGAAAGGTTTTTGGAATAGTAAAACGCTATGCAGAGAATCTAACTGCAACCAATATGTAATAGGGGATCAGCGTAATGAATCCTGGGAATTTGTGTCTGATTCTACCGGAATTTATACCAATGTACTAAATAATAAAAAGCTGGTACGGGTATTTAAAGCAAAATACATCGAAGATAAAATAATGCTTGAATTCACCAGTGACAGTATTTCAAAGAACAGAGTAAAAATGAATGTTGTTCTTGATGATATTAAAGAAAATATTATAAAAGGAACACAAACCATAACCGGACAGGATAACTGTACTGCTAGATTCTCTGTAGAACTTACACTTGCCAAAAAATAATAATTTATGTTATTAAGTATACAACACGTTAGTCTTCCTATTGAAGATCCGGTGCTAAAATTTCTGATCGAGCTCATTATAATTTTATGTATTCCCCTTTTATTAAATAAAATAAAAGTGCCTCATTTGTTGGGGCTAATTATAGCCGGAGCAGTTATAGGTCCAAATGGATTCAATGTTCTTGCTAGGGACAGTAGCGTGGTTGTAACGGGAACCACAGGACTGTTATATATCATGTTTCTGGCAGGACTTGAGATTGATATGGGCGACTTTAAAAAAAACAAATGGAAGAGTATCACTTTTTCATTATACACTTTTACAGTACCATTTGTACTGGGGCTTATAGGTGGTTATTATGTATTGCATTTTTCGGTTTTAACCTCAGTATTGTTTGCCAGTCTTTTTTCCTCACATACCCTTATTGTATATCCTATGATAAGCAAACTGGGAATAGCCAAAAAGCTGGCAGTAAATATTACAGTAGGCGGAACAATGATAACAGATGTACTTTCACTAGTAGTACTAGCTGTTGTAGTAGGCATGTCACAGGGTGAGGTAGGAACATCATTTTGGGTTAAACTCTCTGTTTCCATGCTGGTATTTGCCTTAATTGTTTTACTTGTTTTTCCTATCGTAGCACGCTGGTTTTTCAAGAATGTTGAAGATAAGATTTCGCAGTATATTTTTGTAATTGTCATGATCTATCTAGCAGCTTTACTGGCTGAATTGGCAGGAATAGAAGCTATTATTGGCGCATTTTTTGCGGGCCTTGCTCTAAACAGGCTTATACCTCACACTTCATCACTTATGAATAGGGTCGAATTTGTGGGAAATGCTATTTTTATTCCCTTTTTTCTTATCAGCGTAGGTATGCTAATTGATTTTAATGCTTTTATACAGAGTTGGGAAACCCTCGGAGTAGCTTGCATTATGTTGGTAGCTTCAATAGGTGGAAAATATGCAGCAGCTATCTTGACTAAAAAAACATTTAAATTTACAGATGATGAGGGCAGGCTTATCTTTGGAATGAGCGCCGCATCAGCGGCCGCTACACTGGCATCTGTAATGGTGGGGTATAATATTATCTTGTCTGAAAACGAAGCCGGAGAACCTATCAGGCTTTTAAATGAACATGTTCTTAACGGCAGTATTCTTTTGATATTGGTTTCCTGTACCATTTCATCATTCGTCTCAATGGCAAGCGCACAAAGAATTGCCGATGCAGATAAAGAAGAAACGGTGGCGGGTACAGGTGATGAAGAAGAAAAAATTCTGCTCGCTCTTAATCATGAACATACCGTTGATAAAATGGTTAATCTGGGGCTGCTTATAAAAAACAAGACAAATATAGACAAGCTTTTTGCCCTTAATGTTATTAATGAGGACAAAAGCGAATCGTCTTCAAAAAATGCTGAAAAATTACTTGGTGCAGCCGTTAGTATGGCCGCTGCGGCAGACGTTAAACTAAATCCGATAACACGGCACGACAATGATGTAGTTGCAGGTATTAATAATGTAGTAAAGGAGCACAATATTACCGATCTGATTATTGGACTTGAACAAGATAAAGGTTTCTCCTCTTCCTTTATCTATAATCTTTATAACGGTTACCTGCAAAACAAGCAGATTAATGTGATTGTTTATCATGCAGTACAACCTGTGGCAACCATTAAAAAATATGCCGTTCTTATTCCTGGGAATGCAGAGCATGAACCTGGTTTTTTCCATTCCTTATTAAGGGTTTGGAATATAGGGAAAAATTCAGGGGCAAAAATGAGCTTTTATGCCAATGAGAAAACAATCAATGTATTGGAGAGTATCATTAGAAAGGCAAATATTGAAGCTGTTTTTAATATTGTAATAGCCTGGCAGGATGCTCAGAATGTAGCGTACAATCTCGAGGTAGATGAAGGTCTTATTATTTTGATGGCAGACAGAGGAATGAAATCTTATTTTCCCCAGATGCAGCATGTGCCTGAAATTTTAAATAAGAATCTGCATAATAACAATTATATACTAATTTATCCTTTTTCAAAAATAGATAATACTACAACTGAGAAAAGGTCCGTGAGTAATCTTGATGATTTTGCCGATATCGGGAAAATTATAAGAAAAATTTTTAAATAGCAAAAAGTTACATATTCATTTGGTATTGGCTGTTTAGTCAATACCAGTGAATTTTGCAATATAAGAACTATATTCATTGAAAAACTATCGATTTTAGCCTGTTTCTTTAACTACTTCCGATAAGGTATTACCAATAGACGATAATTTTATTTCAAAGGAAATTCCATTTCATATTGTTTAATATAAAGATTCATTCCCATTTCTTTCATGAATTTTAGTATTTCTTTTGAGGTATTTTTAATATTTATAGCAGAAAGATCTTTTCCATAATTTGTTGCAATGTGTTCTAAAAGTTGTCGAGCAGCTCCTTTTGTTCTGTAATTTTTATCAACCGAAAGTTGGTGAATTCTTTTTAGTTTTGGATTAAAAATTGAGTAGCCCAACAATTTTTCATTATCATATACTCCCAGAGAAATATTGAAGTTTTTCATCTTTTCAAGAGCTGTAATCGAATTTTGCCACGATGGTTTTAAGTCCCAAAAAGATTGAAGTTCGGGCCAATTATACTGCCCTAATTTGCGAATTTCAAAATCACTGTTCCTATTGGTTATATTAATTGATCCTTTATAGCAATTCAATTCTCGGATGATTTTGAACCCTATGTTTTTGTAAGTTTTTATTGCACGCTCATTTGTGGTTATCACTTCAAGTAACAACTTGTCAATATTATTTTGGTGCAAAACAGGTAAAATATGTTCGTACATTTTGTAAGTTAATTTATTTCCCCTTTTTGTTGGAATTACTCCTGTTGCTGCATTATAAACAATTTTCAATTGGTCAACAAGGTCATAGCCGTGAAGTATGAAAGCAATTAATTGATTATCCTGGAAAGCGCCTACTGAGAATTCCAGCTTAATACTATCGCTTTTTATTTTATCTTCGAGTTGTTCTTTTGTCAGGCAAAATGGTACTATGTAGTCTGAGAATGACAAATTGAAAACTTCTAAAAGTTTTTCGATAGGAATGTTCTCTAAGGTTTGTAAAGTAATCATAAAAGTACTGCTAAGATGAGTTCGTTTAAAAATCAAATGGGTTAATTTTCCGAGTCTATTTTTGGTAAATATACTCGATTTAAGGGGACTGAGAAAGGGGACGCATTAAAAATCTAGTGTTATATAGACTGGTCTATCATTTTTAATTTTTGTTGAATTATTCAACGGATGTCAGATTTTATAAAAAATGTTCTTGTATAATAGTTCCCCTTACTAGTGGCAGTTTATTTCTTCTTCTTTCTTTTCAGAGATATATCTTATCGAATTTTTAGCTTCTCTCTATATTTAAGAAGCCTGTGGTAGATTTAAGTCATTTATCGTTAATAGTTTGTCGTTAAAAATATAATAGTTTTTTTGATTGTAATTTTACAAATTTTTGTTTTTAAAAGTATCTCCGCTAGTAAGTTGAGATTATTAGATTTGTATAAAATACAAGCTTCTATAAATTTTCGTATATATGTACAATATTATATAAATCGTAGGAGAAATTATGACAACAGAATTTTGGATTGAAAAAGCAACAGGCGAATCAATTGACAATGCGACAATTTCGGATTTTAATCTTGCTCTTGAAGAAATTAAAACGGCAGACACAGAGCACGGATCATTTTGGATCGGTCATATTGAGGAGCAATATGTATTAGAAATTCATAAAAATTTATGTGTGTTTTTTATCTATGGAGAGAATCAGGATAAACGTTTAAAATCAGAATTTAATAATTGGCAGGATATTAAGGATTGCCTGGAATTGTATTTCGCCAAAGATTTTTTACTATTGAAAAACAAAATGGAGTTAGTCTTATGCAGAGAAGGAAAAACAGGATGAATTTTTCACACGTGACAATAATTTTAAATTGATTTTTAAGGTGTAATAGCAATACAAGTATCATGCAAATCAATAGAAATCCTCTTAATCAAAACATCAAAATATAACGCATCGCACCATATCCTAAACTGATCAAAATAAGGGATATCATATTTACTTTATACTTAATAAGTAAAACAAGAGAGAATAAAACCCATCCTAATGCCATTGGGTTAAAGCTTAGTGAAGAGATCACTTTACCAGAAAATAAGATACTTTCTCCAAGATAAAAGGCAAGATTTACAATCACCCCCACAACAGCAGCAGTAATTAATGATAAAACGGCTTGAATGGTTGGATTTTTTTGAGATTTTTCAATCAGTGGAGCGCCCATAAAAATCATGATAAAATTAGGTAGAAATGTAAAATAACTTGCTGTTAAAAGCCCTATGGTTCCCATCAGTAAAGAGCCATTAAAGTGATTCAATCCGGCCATAAAACCTACATAAGACAATACAATAACCAGAGGACCCGGTGTGGTTTCGGCTAAAGCAAAACCATCTATCATTTGAGTCTTGGAAAGCCATGCCAATTTATTTGTAACTAAATTGGCTACATAGGGAATCACAGTGTAAGACCCTCCAATTGTCAAGAAGGCAGATTGAGTAAAAAGCAATGAAAGTTTTTGCCAAAATAATGTATCTACCAGTAGAAACGTTATGCTTAAAAAGGGAACAAACCAAAGAATAAGAAAAACAATAAGTTGTTTTGTTATTGTTTTAAAAGATGTTTTATTTGCGCCTTGATCGATATTAACATAGTACATATCTTCATGGCTATCAATTGCACTTTTTGCTTTTTTGATCAGTATAAACTCAGGGGCAGCAATGCGAATTACAATTGAAAAAAAGATAACCCCTATTATTATCCATGGCGTTGGGATATGCAGGAAATAGGAAGAAATGAAAGAGGCAAATGCAATAAAGTAATGTAAAAAACTAATAAGTGATTTTTGACTTACTCTCCAAGTAGCGTATATAATAATGGCCAATACTGCAGGCTTTAGACCATCAAAAACCGATATAAGCAAAGGAGTATTTCCATAAAGAGCATAAAGAATACTTAAAGACCATATAATTAGTATAGAAGGCAAAATAAAAAATATACCTGATATTATCCCCCCTTTAATTCCATGTAGTTTCCATCCAAGATAAATGGCTAACTGATGGGCTTCTGGTCCCGGCAGAATCATGCAGGCATTAAGCGCGCTAAAAAACTTGGCGTTACTCACCCATTTCTTTTTTTCAACAAGAAAATCATGCATAATAGTAACATGACCTGTTGTACCACCAAAACTTATCCAACCTAGTAGAAACCAAAAACGAATTGCCTGAGTAAAATTTGGTTGCTCAGCTTTACTTTTTTTTATTATATGCATGTATGGGGATTTCCAATTTGGTTTTTTTCAGTAAACCAATTCTTAAAAGATCTTTACGCCTGTTTAATTGGTGCTTAAATGAGTTTTCTTTCAGGCTTTTTCCGGATTGCTAAGTTAAATAAAGCAGCAGCAAAAACCTAAGATTCGAATAAAAATAAGCTGTCTTTTAATGGTATTTAACAACTTTTAAAAGCATAATCGAGATACTTGTGCTGTTTTTAAAAAGATGTACCTCCCAAGCCTTTTTTTGTTAAATATCAGCAACGAATCAAACAAGCGGGACAAGGAAGGTACACAATTTGTGTTTTTAAGTATTTCTACTTAAAAAGATACAATTTAAAGATCCTACATCTTTAATAAAAAGTCTTACTCTTTTAATAACTAGGTAAATATAGAGAAAATTCATTTCAAGATTTTATATAAAAATAATTTCATATTACAAAATTATTATATCTTTTACTGACACAAGTATCATATCTATTTTGTTTTTTTCCTTCATAGGAGTTCTCACTTCTTAGAATCAATAAGCTGTCATTATCTTCTCTGCACACAAAAAGTTTATATAACTCATGCTCTATAATAGATTTTATCTATAAAATAAGAATTATTTATGATTCAATGGCGAGCATTCTCTTGATTTACTTTGTAATTTAGTATAAAAATAAAAGTTCAAACTATGGAGAATCAATCTAATGACATTAGCAAGTGCCCATTTCATAATGGGAGCATGGATAAGGAAGCGGCAACCGGTACAAAAAATCGTGACTGGTGGCCCCAGCAGCTAAAATTAAATATCCTTAGACAAAACTCAGTACTATCAAATCCTTTAGACAAGAATTTTGATTATGCTCAGGCTTTTAAAAGTCTTGATCTTGAAGCGGTAAAAAAAGATTTACATACCCTTATGACGGATTCGCAAGAATGGTGGCCGGCAGATTTCGGTCATTATGGAGGTCTTTTTATCCGTATGGCATGGCATAGCGCGGGAACCTACCGGGTACATGACGGGCGTGGTGGTGCAGGCGCTGGTCAACAACGTTTCGCCCCTCTTAATAGCTGGCCCGATAATGTGAGTCTGGATAAGGCAAGAAGATTACTCTGGCCGATAAAACAAAAATACGGACAAAAAATTTCCTGGGCAGATCTAATGATTCTAACGGGGAACATTGCCCTGGAATCGATGGGATTTAAAACATTTGGTTTTGCAGGAGGACGCGCTGATGTTTGGGAACCAGATGAATCAGTTTACTGGGGTTCGGAAACCACATGGCTAGGCGGGGATGAGCGCTATAATAAAGGTTCTGAGGGCGTACCCAAAGATCATGGAGTTGTATCCTCAGATGATGACGCTGATGGTGATATTCATAGCAGAAATTTGGAAAAACCCCTGGCAGCTGTTCAGATGGGACTTATATATGTGAACCCTGAAGGGCCTGATGGGAATCCTGACCCAATTGCGGCAGCAAAAGATATTAGAGATACATTTGGACGAATGGCCATGAACGATGAGGAAACCGTAGCCTTAATAGCTGGGGGACATACCTTTGGGAAAACCCACGGTGCAGCTCCTTCGGATAACGTAGGTAAGGAACCCGAAGCGGCTGGTCTAGAGCTACAGGGATTGGGCTGGAAAAACAGCTTTGGTTCTGGCAAAGGTCCTGATGCCATTACAAGTGGTCTGGAAGTTACCTGGACTACAACACCTACCCAGTGGAGTAATAATTTCTTTGAAAACTTATTTGGCTTTGAATGGGAACTCTCCAAAAGCCCGGCAGGCGCTCATCAGTGGGTTGCTAAAAATGCCCAGGCAATCATTCCTGATGCTTTTGATAATAGTAAGAAACATCTTCCAACAATGCTTACCACTGACTTATCATTAAGACTTGATCCTGAGTATGAGAAAATATCACGTCGTTTTTTTGAAAATCCAGATGAGTTTGCTGAGGTCTTCGCGCGCGCGTGGTTTAAACTAACACATCGTGATATGGGTCCTCGCTCGCGTTATTTAGGACCTGATGTTCCTAAGGAAGAATTATTATGGCAAGATCCTATTCCGGCCCTTGATCATCAATTAATAGAGGAGAATGACATAAGTCAATTAAAGGAAAAAATAGTAAATACAGGATTAAGTGTATCTCAATTAGTAGCAACAGCATGGGCTTCGGCCTCTACTTTTAGAGGGTCAGATAAGAGAGGCGGCGCCAATGGTGCGCGAATAAGATTATCTCCGCAAAAAAACTGGGATGTAAACAAGCCTTCTGAGCTTAAAGTGGTTATCGAGAAACTGGAGAATATCCAGAGAGAATTTAATGCGTCTCAAATTGGTGGAAAAAAAGTTTCATTGGCCGACCTTATAGTTTTAGCGGGAGCAGCAGGTATTGAGAAAGCGGCATTGCAAGGGGGATCAGGTATCAAGGTACCATTCACACCAGGTCGTACGGATGCTTCTGCAGAGCAAACAGATATTGAATCATTTGAGTATCTGGAACCTAAAGCAGATGGTTTTAGGAATTACCGAAAAACAAAGTCCGCTGTATCAACTGAAGAACTTCTAATTGATAAAGCCAATTTATTAACCCTGACAGCTCCCGAGTTAACGGTGCTTCTAGGAGGGCTTCGTGTACTTGATATTAATGCCGATGGTAGTAAAAATGGCGTCTTCACACATCGCCCTGGTCAGTTAAGCAATGACTTTTTTGTGAATCTTCTTGATATGAATACTCAGTGGAAAGCAGTTTCAGAGGATCAGGAGCTTTATACAGGAAATGACCGTAAAACAGGTCAGCCCAAATGGCTGGCAACACGCGCCGATCTTGTCTTTGGATCTAATTCTGAATTAAGGTCTATAGCAGAGGTATATGCCAGTGGTGATGCAAAGGAGAAATTCGTAAATGACTTTGTTGGGGTATGGAATAAAATAATGAATCTGGATAGATTTGATCTGGTTTGATTCTAGTAATACTGAAGTTTCTTTACCTGAAAAAGTCCTAGTAAGGATTTAGTAAAAAGAATCTAATTGAAATTTTCAATAATAAGCCCGATTTTAATCGGGCTTATTTAATATAGCTTACTGCGCTTTCTCATATTGCAGTGTCTCTTGGTTATTCTCTGGGATGATAACTAATTTAACTTTAGTAAGCTCCTTGATTTTAACTGTGCTGTTCTCATTGGGAAATGTTATCGATAAGGTATTGGCCGCTCGTGAAAAAGTGCCATTCTCGGTACTGATATTGCACGGTGCGTTACTGGTCTCTTGAGTCTTTACAATAATAATGGAGTTTTGCTCAAAGGCAATGCTTTCATTCAGACGGCAGGTACTTAAAGGCTGTCTTACACCCGAAATATAGAATGCTTTTAGCTGCCAGGTGCCTTGGATATCACCTGATGTATCTTCTGGGATAGTATCATTATCCCTTGAACAAGAAGTGAAGATGATTAGAAATAAAGAGAGCAAGTATATTTTTTTCACAGGCTTAGGAATTTGGTTTTTTTATAGTTTTTTTGAAATTAAATGCTGTAAAACAAATATAGGATAAATCTTCTAAATGTTACTGTCTTTAATTGTTTAAGATTTGTAGTAGTTTTTATAAATTTAATAATGCCGTTCAAAGTATAAGAGCATGAGAAAAAAGTTCAAAAGACAACTTAATTCCGAAGTAATTTTACTCCCATAAATTATAATTTAACTACTGGGTTTTCTATTCCAGGACCAGTAGTCTTTTTACTAACGAGGCTATTTAAATCTTCTTGTTTCTCTGCAGGCTCGTCCCAATCTCCCCAGTCCCCTTTATAAAAGGTTCTATAAATGAGCTCACAATTAGCCTCTCCATATACCGAGACATGATAAGGACATTTTTTTAGTCTATAATTCAGATGATTGTTTGAATTTTCCATGATTGCTATTTTTAAAGGGAAGTTAAATTTAAGTCAAGAAAATGGATTTAAATTATAAAAAAAATACAGTTTCTTATAATATTCGCATGTATTAACTTGCTTATTTAGTGAGCGTTAGTTTTATTTTGGACATTGGTTTGGAATTTCAAAAACAGCAAGGCCTTAAATATGACAGTGGTTCTTTAAATCCTTTTCAAGTGCAATTAGTTGTTCAATTCAAGACAACAGTACTCTGTATTAAAGAGACACAACCATTTTTAGAAATCATGAATGAGAATATAAAAAGGGATAGATTTTTTTATAATATCTAACATTTTCAAAATTCTCACTTCTGACATTTATAAACCGCTTTAAAATCCGGATTGTTTCACACATTAAAAATAATTAAAATCGTCAAAGAAAATATTATAAAAATCCTCAAGAATTGGGATAAAGCAGTAAATAGAATGAGCGATTTAGAGCAATTTGTAATTGAAAGAAAAGGCCAAAGATTTAAAGAGCACCAATGATCAGGTCGCATTGGAGCATGGTAATAAAAAGGAAAATAGTTATATTGCATCTTCTAGAAAAAGCAGGTTTGCTATGAAACGGGAAAAACTTGTATGTAGTGTCATTTTTAGTAATTTTGGCATGTAAATGTGTTTGAGATTAGAGTTTTCAAATAAGAATGTAGTGTAAGGGAACCAGGCAATAGTAGCGAATGGCTTTATCTTTGACTTTTGAAATGTCATTTTACAATACAATTATTGCATTTCTATATTTTTTAGAATCAGTTCAACAAGCAACACTCAAAGCTCACTGCTTTTTATGGAATCAGAAAAACATATCAAACTCTCGGAGCTTAACAGCAAAATCAGTGATGCCCTAACCGATCGGTTTAAGGGACAGACCTTTTGGGTTATAGCCGATATTACCAATCATTCCTATAAGGCCGATAAGAAGATTCATTATTTTGAACTGGTGGAGAAAGCAACTACATCTAACAGTATTGTTGCAAAAATTATTGGGAAAGCTTGGGGAACAGGATCGATGCATCTTTCTGATTTTGAAAAAAATACAGGACAGAGTTTTACCAACAATATCAACGTACTGGTCCTTGTCAGTGTGGATTATCATCCTTTGTTTGGTCTGTCCCTGAATGTCCTGGATATTGATACCAATTTCACCCTGGGCATCCTGGAGCAACAACGCAATGCTACCCTTAAAAGGCTTGTGGAAGAGAACTCTTTTATTACAAAAGAAGGGGAGCAGTACATCACTACAAACAACCAGATAAAGCTAAGTGCAGTCATTCAAAAAGTAGCGGTGCTTTCAGGGAGTAATTCCGCAGGCCATGAGGATTTCAGGCATACCCTTGAGAATAATGATTTTGGCTATGTCTTTGAAATAGATGATTACCCAACCATTGTTCAGGGAGACAATAATGCGAAGCTTTTCCTTAGTAAACTCATTGAAGTTTACAATACCGGTATTCAGTATGACGCTGTTGTAATTACAAGGGGCGGAGGGGCGCAGTCTGATTTCCTGATCTTTGACAATTATAACATTGGGCGCGCTGTGGCAAAATTTCCAATTCCTGTGATCACCGGCATCGGACATCAAAAAAATGTGAGTATAACAGATCTCATGGCCCATACCCAGACCAAGACACCCACTAAAGCTGCTGAGTTTATTATTGCCCATAACCGTAGTTTTGAGCAAAGTATCCTCTGGCTGCAAAAAAATATTGTGATTAAATCCCAACAGCTTTTTCTTTTGAATTACCAAAGCCTTTCAAGTATGAAGAGTACTATTTCCAATAGTGCCAGAGAGCTCATCTCGGCACATAAAGACTCCTTAACATTCATTAACCAAAACACGATTAACAGCTCCAAATCAATCCTCTACCAAGAGCACCGACAACTGGTAAATATCTCGCATCAGATTGCAGGTAAACCCAGGATTATTCTCTACAACAGGATAAGTGATATTGAAAATACGATTAGTAATTTAAAAACATTTACCAATCAGTATCTTCGCAATCAGAAAAACTATCTGGGACACTATAGTTCTAGTATAAAGATGATGTCTCCGGAGAATATTCTTAAAAAAGGATACGCTATTGTCAGAGTAAACGATACCATCACCAGTAATGCTGATATTATAAAGGTGGGAGACACTATGGATGTGATACTCTGTGATACAATTTTTAAAACTACCGTCAAGGAAAAAACAATATACAATGAAAGAGACACTAACCTATGAAGCGGCATATGCTGAGCTTGCAGCAATTGCAAAGGAAATAGAGAATGAAACCATTTCGGTTGATGTACTGGCTATAAAAGTAAAAAGAGCCTCTGAGCTTATTGCTTTTTGCCAGACCAAACTCAAATCAACTGAAAGTGAAGTCAACAAGATCATCAGCCAAATGGAAAATCCTGCAAGCTAAGAGATCAGTTGGGATAATAATTGCATTGTTTTGTACGTTATTTTATCATACAATCCCATATAAACAGTATGTTGAGCTTTAAAAACTCATATATCTGTCATTACAAGCCTATAACTTACAAGCCCATTAAAGATGTTCTCTAATGGGCTTTTTTATCATTTATATCAATGTCATTTTATTCAGGTTGTGGCTCAGTGGTGTTGGGTAGGTTACGTTTGACGTGCTGGTAAAAATCCTTTAGATGCCACCATGCCGGACACATCTCAAGGGGACCATTAAAATTGTGAATGCCAATGTAGCAGCTGTTTAAAAAAAGCTTTGAATCACTAATTTTGGCCCAGGGTTTCCATTGTACTACCTCGGGTGGAGGTGTGCTTTCAAAGTATCGTTTAATTTCTTCATGACTCATGGGGCAAAAGTAAGCAAAATGCTAATGTTTGTCAAGGCTGCAGCTACTTTAAAACATTAGAATTTCATTGATTTATCTTGCATTTTTCAGTAGTCTGGGTATAAGGGAATTGTATTAATTATTAGCTAATATGGAAATTCACAATAATAAAAAGATAAAAACAAAATTACTGTTATTATTAATGAATGTATTTTTAAAGTAAAAGGAAATAAGTGCATTCTTTTTACAACAAAGAGTAAAATTTTGTTGTGCTATAAATTAAAATAGAAACTAAAATTGCAATGGCCACGTCTTTAACGGAGTACAAAGGGATGAAATATGTATTTAAATTAATCGTTAATAAACAGGTTTACAAGGGGGATCCAAATAATTAATAAACGCACTTGAGAGCAATGGGATAACAGTAATTAATCATTAAAAAAATGTATACAATAATTAATAATTTACCGATCGATTATAATTTTAGTTCTAAAACAAAAGAAGAATTAAAAGAGTATGGTCTATGGTTTATAGAGAATAAGAATTCGAGAATTAAGTCTTTAATTGATAGTGTCAAATCAACCCCTGAATTTGAAAAATGGGAAGCAAATTTTAAATTAAATTCGTTAAAAGATTTAGGAAAATGGTTGACAAGAACGATTGAAACTGAAAAGCTTTCAAAGGATCAGTACAATGAAAAAAAAGCAATGGTACCAGATTATATTACTATTAAGGATTGGGTTTTAACTATAAAATCACGTTCGATATTGGTTGATACAGCAATATATTTTGGAGAAACATTTATAAAAGAAAATGCAGGGCTTAAATGGGAACAATCTTTTTCTAAAAATAAAAAAGATGTCAATCATGGCCATATTATCATTAAATTAAAAAAAATGGAACTCAATCCAGTTTGGCTACTTTATATTCTTGGAAATAAATTAGTAGACAAAGAGAGTAATAATGTTGATTGCCTATATAATTTATTTAAGGTGTGGGAGAAGTTTGTTTAACGTGATGGTAATGTATACAGATAATGTTTTAGATTAAATGTTTTGCAATGTAAATATAAGTAATTGGAAAAGAATATAAATTTTCAATAGTAGAGAGGCAACCTAATAGGTTGTCTCTTCCGTTTGGGGCGCCTGGTATGGGCAATAACTCTAGGGTGTAAATCCAAAACACACTTTTACAGTAGAAAGTGTTAGGTAAATGCAAGGGTGTCCATCGTGAGGTGGAATCTGAAGTACAGATTGTAACAAGGTAAACGTATAATTGTGTTGTAAATCATAACAAAATATTTAGTAGGCGTTTTAGCAACAAAGTCAAAAAAATAGAAAAATTATTATGAAGATCATGGATTTCTAATATATTTTTCTGAACTTTTTTAAAAGTACTTTATCATACCAATAATAAATGTTCAGCTTAAAGGAAGTAATTCTATAGTAATCTACTTTAGTTTATTCAATTACGGAAAACCATAATATTATGGAATTTCAATGCTTTACATTTGAGTTTGAATTAATTTAATTTACTCAAATATGAAAAGATTATTACTATGTGTTTTTTTAATATGTAATGCATTTGTGTTTGCTCAAAGCAAAAAAGAGATGTTAGCTGAAATGGATGGCAAATATAATGTTGATGATAATAATAATGTTACCATAACAAAGATTATCGAAATTGATGGTTTAAAAAAAGAAGAAATTTATCCAAGAGTCTTGGCATACTTTACTTATAATTATGGAAACGGAGAATCTGTAATTCAAGTTCAAGAAAAAGAAAATGGATTAATTATAGGTAAAGGAATTTATGATAATGTACATGTTGGATATAGTATTGTCACAACAGAAATTGATTTATGGCATGTTATTAGAGTTGATATTAAAGATAATAAAGTAAGAGTTTTTATTACTCTGACAGAATATAAAACAAAAACGATGGGAGGTAATACCGCACCATCGTATTCCACATTAAAAGTTTTTGATAGCTATCCAATAAATCCAAAAGGTTGGCAAAGCACCATCTATACAAAAGCACTTTATAAGAGCACAAAAATGGCCTATAAATCAATAGAATCAATTGAAAAATCTATAAAAGAAGGAAATACGAATTCGACTGAGAATAATGGTTGGTAAAGTATATTCGTTTCATTAATTGAATGATAAAAGCAAATTGAAAGAGTTGCTTTCTTTATATATATCAAATGATAAATAAGCTAACTTAAGATCTGTTTTTTTTCTATATAATGATTTGTAAGATCATGTTTTTTTTTAATCAGAGAGTACTTTTCGAGGCCATTATAAGCAGAGGGAAAATCTATGAAGTTGATGAGCTGTGTACTTACATCAGGCACAAGAAAAATTACATCTGGCTGGTTTATGCATTGGAAAAGAATTCTAAAACAGTTGTGAGTTTTAATGTTGGCAAACGAACCAACAAAACTCTAAGCCGAGTTATGGAAACTTTAAAACTATCCGAAGCTAAAAAGATATTTACCGACAGACTGAAAAATTATCGATATCTGCTTGATGATGAAATGCATTCTATCAAGCGTTTTGGAACAAATCATATTGAAAGGAAGAATCTGACACTTAGAACACACCTTAAAAGATTAAATCGAAGAACGATTTGTTTCAGTAAAAGTTTAATGATTTTTACTGCTGTTTTGAAGATTTACTTTTGGATTTGAATAAAATGCAATAAGGAGTAACTTTTTAAATTTTAACCTGATAAGACTTGAACCACTTTCCCTTTTAAACACGGGTTATTTTTTATTTTGCGATAGCGAAGTAAATTTTCTCGAACCATGTTAAGTCTTATGAGTATTGATTTCTAGGGTTTTATCTTTTTTTTAGGAGCGGGAAGCATTCAAACATCTAACCACTTTATTGAAGATTATTATATGATTATTTCACTTGCATCTTAAATAGATATTGAAAAATCTTTAACTTTTTTGGAATTTTTTAAAGATAACAAAAGTTATAAAGGCGCTTATAAAGCGCCTTCATCAGCAAAGGAGTAGTAAGATTCGGTAGTTATAATTAATGAATCTAATAATGTAATATCAAGAAGTCTTCCAGCTTCTTTTACTTTTCGAGTTATGTGTTTATCTGCTTCAGAGGCTGTGAGGTTTCCTGAAGGATGGTTGTGAATCATCATCAAAGATGTAGCATTTGCCTTAAGAGCTGCTGAGAATATTAATCTAAGATCTACAACAGTTCCTGCAATTCCTCCAGAAGAGATTTCATAAATTCCAAGTGCCTTGTGAGCTTGATTCAGAAGTAATACTTTGAACTGCTCGAAGAATTCTATTTTATTATAATCCCAAGCTGATAGGACTAGTTTATACGCATCTTTTGAAGATTTGATTTGTGGTCTTTCTGAGTTTTTTACTTTTGTTTTGTAGATCAGTTCAATTTCAGATACAGTCTGCCAGTTTTGATTTAAAGTTTCCATAATTTCTATATTTTAAATTAATTATGGAACATCCACCAGGAATCGCTTAGCAAGCGCAAAAAGCAACGCAATAAAGCAGGAATTTTTTCCTGCATTTATGGGGGAATTTTTTGTTAGCGCCCGCGAGCGATTCCCTAACTTTGTAACAAAATTAATTAAGATATTAAAAGAATAATGGACTCTTTGGTGTAGGTCAAAAAACATTAATTATTGCGAAAAGTATTAAGGTTCGAACCCCATCACGGTCAACTTAATTTTACCTTAATACCGACCTTGGCGGGGCAGAATTCGAACCATTTGTTAGAAGATTTAAAGATGCTCGTGGAAATTTAAATATTTAGCACTTGCTATTTTCTCGCTCATTTATTTCATCTATTGCACTTTGAATGAAATATTTTAAATCATTGCTTCTTGTTCTTTTAAATTCTGCCTTCAACGTTTCTAATGATTTTATTGTTCCAGTAGATCTAAGGGTTGCACAAATCATACATTTAGTATGCTGATCACTAGTCTTCAGTTTTAATATTAAAATCTCTTCTAAATCTTTATGCTCTGAGTTTTTTAAGGCATTCAGTGCATCAATCCTATTCTGATAAGTTCCCGTTAATAGTAATTGTTTAAGATAATCAATATTAAGCGTGGCTGGTTTTCTTAATTCATTAAGTCTGCTTAAAACGGTTGTAATTACTTCTTCTTTGTCAGTTTTTTTGAGTTCTGAAATCAAAAAGTCAAAAAGTTCATAATCTTTACAGTTTACGCATAAGCTGCTTAAACATCTTAAAACGTATTGTTTATATTGAAAAAAATCTTTGTCTTTAAGTAATTCTATAAGTTCGGGTCTTAAGTTTATATCACTTAATTCATCAGAAATTCTATAAGCATACCAACTAGAATAATCTTCACTTCCAAAAGATTGGTCTCGTTTCTGCTTTTTAATGATATTATTTGAAATAAAATTTTTGCTTCCCATTTCAATAATTAGAGTCTTTGCATCAGAAGACTTTAACTTAGAAATCAAGTTTTCTTTATCTTCTTTAACTTTTTCATCTAAACTTTTAAATAGTCGAAATAGCATAATTTTGTTTTTATTTAAAATTTTTAATTACAATTGTTTAAACTAAGGAATTTCTCAAAGGATTTAAGTAATCCAATTCTTTTTCCTCAAACAATTCTTCCAATGCCTCACAGCCATACTCTATTTTGTAATCTCGTTCTTTTTCTGTAATAGGGATAAGCCAATAGCAATGAATTACTTTTTCATCAAATTGAAAAATTTCTAGATTCTCCCCGTCAAGATAAGGTAATGAAATAAATGCATGGTCACAGATAGAATTTTTAAGCCAAGGTCTTCCAATATTTGAAGTATGGTGAATATTAAAAGGTGTCAGTCTATGATGAGAAGCATGAACATACAATAATTCAACCAAAGAACTATCTTGTCTCGGAGAATAAATGACTAACTCAATTAAGTTATCATCTATTAAATCAGCTGACATTCCAACGGTACAATATGTCCACATGTTGTGAACATTATTTGGAGCAAATTCTAAAACGAAAAACTCAAGATGGTTTTTCCATATAGGACCTACTTCCCATTTCATTTTTTTTCCAACAATTCCAAAATAGGAATTATAGTGATATGTTAAGTTTGTAGAATATTTTTTTTGCATTTATTTTTTATTGTGAAATAGAGTCAATTTTCATGTCAAATCAATCTTGCAAAAACTATTATTTGACAAAGTGAACTTAATAACTTTATAATCAATATGCAAACAATAATGTTCTTGTGGCAATTCTAAAGCAACTTGACGGAGTTCGAACCGAAAATGTACCGTAAATAGTGATCTGGCAAAAAAATAAAAATTTAGATAATAATTTTCGAACCACAAAAAAAGGAGCCGTCTCAA